>JAUHXN010000247.1 GCA_030426865.1 bacterium
TAGCTTATTCTCAAGCTGATCTTCGCCTTGTTCGGCTAGTTTGGCGTATTTCCCTGATAGCTCGCCAGTGAATATGTGTTCTTTACTATTCAATTGGTCGAGCTTTTTTTGATTGATATTTGATGCAGTTCGCCTCATAGATGTAAGGAAAGTCGCTGTTTCTGGAATCGAAACCTTACTTTTGTGGCGAGAGTTGAGCAACTGCATATCTTCATCACTAATCGAGTTTATTCGTATGTGTTCTAGTAGCTGTTTGAAGACAACCTCATCTTCAGATTGTCGGAATATCTGGGTCAGCTCTATAAAGTGGTACCCATAATCTTTGAATACAGGCGCATCGAAGAACTGCTCTCCCCCATACGTTCTTATTATATAATCTTGTTCGTCCCTTCTCATAACTGGCGGCAGCTGGTACAAATCGCCTATGAACACCATCTGCACCCCACCGAATGGTTCAGTTGGGCGGTTTCTATTCAGTCGCAATGCTGTATCTATACCGTGCATCATATCCGAGCGAACCATCGATACTTCGTCTATTATCAGTGTATCTATCCCTTCGAATAGGTCTTTTCTGTAATCCATTTTCAGTTTTTCTATCTCTAACTTACCGGGTTTGAATCGGAAGAAAGAGTGAATAGTTTGCCCACCCACGTTAAGTGCTGCAATGCCAGTAGGAGCTATTACCACGAAATTCTTTTTAGTCTTGCGAGTGAACTCACGCAGGAGAGTTGACTTTCCCGTACCGGCTCTACCTGTTATGAAAATACTATCGTTAGTGTTTTCTAGTATATTGAGTGCTTTTTTGAATTCTTCGGTTATATCTAAGTTCATTGTCTAATAGTTATGTTTATTACTATGCTGCTGATAGCAATATAACTAATGAAGAGATTTGTAATGATATTTGGGGAGAAGTGGGTGAGGATTATTTTTTTCAATATATTTGTCATCTCAAAACTTTCAATGAATGAATCTTTAGAATGAAAAATAGCAAAACCCTTTTACTATTTATAATCTTAACTTCCGTCGTAGTGCTCTGCGTTAGAGCTTATTATTTCTATCCTTACTATGCTGATGATTCGTATATAACACTAAGATATGCACAGAGATTACTTGACGGATACGGATTAACTTGGAATAATGGAATTCCTGTCGAAGGCTATTCTAATCTTTCTTGGACGTTGCTAATGGCTGGGTTTGGTGCATTAGGTGTAGATATGGAATTAGCTACTCGAATAACAGGACTAGCACTATCCATTTCAATTATAGGTTTATTAGCGTATTATATAAAAACTAGATATAATGGAGATCCAAGGATAGTCGCTATTGTATTAGCTTTTTTTAGTATTTGCGGTATTGTATCGGTTTGGTCCATAGCTGGGCTGGAACAACCACTTGTAGCATTTCTTGCTCTATTTGCAATAATCAAGCTATTCGATTTTAGGGATTACAAAAAGAAAAGTAATCTAATCCTTTCTTCCATTGCTTTGGGTTTACTGTGTATTACACGCCCAGATGGTATTATGCTTTGCTTTATTCTTGGGACTTATCTATTTATTATTAATAAAAACGAAGTAAAGAAGGCTATTTTACTTGTTAGTCAATTAGCAATATTTCCGCTTTTGTTTTATTTCGGACAGCTAGCATTCCGTATTTACTACTATGGTGAATTAGTACCCAATACTGCATTGGTTAAAGTAACACCTTCGTTCTACCACTCTTGGATTGGTCTTCGTTATACTTTGAGGTTCTTTAGAACAAACTCCTCACTTATACTAATTACTCTAGGTTTAGTATTTCTTCTTTACAAAAATCGACATAAAAACTTAAAGTTAATTTCTACAATTTTATTTTTCTGGTTTGCGTATCTTTCTTTCATTGGAGGAGATATATTCGATGCTTTTCGTCATCATTTTTATTCGTTAGTATTTATACTTATTCTTCTTGCAGACGGTTTGTATGAGTTTTTCAAAAGTAATTACTACAAGAAGTGGAACAAAAATATATTAGTTGTTTTGCTTATACTCTCATTCTCATATTTCGTTTATCGTCAATTCACAGATTCAAGGTATATGAATGTAAAGAATTTGAATATTGCATATCATCATTTGACATTGGCTAAAGAGCTAAAAGCAACTTTCAGCGATGTTCAACCACTTGTGGCATTAGATGCAGCAGGTGTTATACCCTATACAACTAAATTCCCTTCACTAGATATGCTCGGACTTAATGACTACTATATAGCTAGACACAAACCAAAGACGATGGGTAAAGGATTCATAGGGCACGAATTAGGAGACCCCGAATATACTCTAGACCAGAGCCCAGATATTATTCAAATGGATTATGGAGTCAGAGAGCCAGTCAGATATATAGATTCTATGCTCTATATAAACAAAAGATTCAAAGAGAACTACAGAGATATTAGTGTATTTGCAAAAGCTGATAATGGATATAATTATGAGGGAGTTCTTTGGTTTAATATATTTAGCAATAAAGTTGGTATTAGATCTGTTGGGAACAAGGTAATTATACCTGCTTATTACTTCAAAACTACTGAAGAGGTTTTCAATGAGTTCAAAGATGGCAATCTATTATTACCGATTGAACCCAATCAAGAATTTGAATTATTACTACCTTACAGAATACAAATTAACACCATATACACTGAGCTAGTTGGAGTTGAGATACTACACTCATCCGAAGGAAAAAACACAAGAATAACAATAAAGAACAATTCTAATGAGAAAAAATATTTGAAAGAAGTGGTAGTAAAATAGAAAAACTTTGTCGAAATTGAGACAAAAAACAAGTTCATGTGTCTATATAGATAGTGGAATGACAGAAAGAGGAAAACATGAAATCTATATTACTAATTATATGTGCTTTAGCGATATCTCAAACCGTTGCAAATTCATCGGAATTTGACGTAGAGAAATACGAAGCATTTCTGAAGCAAACAGAGAATCTAACTTATGATGAACTGAAAGCTCTATACCCGTCTGACCCATTCTACAGTTCGGATTCTGTGCTATTGGATAGTGTTCTATACTATTCATTATCAAATAAAAATCTGAATTACAGCAATGATGAAATTGGTGTACTTAAGCAGAATTCATTCGTCGTTTCTGAGAGGTTTGCTTACCCCACATTCGTTCATGGATTGTACGAGGTATGGAAAAAAGACTTACCAATTTATCTTTCAAATGATTTGTTCTTGAACACACTGCACGTAACTTTCAAAGAACTTTTCAAATCGATAGAATATGATAACCGAAGTGAATTATCTAAAGCGTTAGACAGTATCTTAATAGAAATAAATGAGTATGAATCGATTAGTAATAAAACTGATACTGAATTTACGAACTTGATAAATGATGCTAAGATTTATATTACTGTCGCAAGAAACTTAAATAACCCAAGAGCAGAATACGAAATCGATTCTAATATTAGAGAAAAGGCGAATGAATTAATAGACCTAGTAAATGCAGAGAAGCCTGCAGAGGTTATTCTGTTTTCAAAAGTAGAGCGACTTTACGATTTCTCTCTATTCAAGCCAAGAGGATTTTACAACGAAAGTCGAAGTGTTTGGTTCCCTGAGAACAAGCCATTAGCTGAGTATTTCAAAGCTATTATGTGGCTAGGTCATATCAATATTTATATAGATAATCCGAAGAACAACTTATTTTTTGAGCTTGATGAAGAGGATTTGGATAGACAGACTCGACTTGCTGCATTCATATCTCTGTTAATAGACAAATCAGGTGCAAAAGAACATCTGAACAGAATAGACAATCGTCTAAAAGTACTAGTAGGCAGACAAGACAACATAACTTATAACGAAACTAATACTGTATTAGAGGAACTACAATTCAGCTACGAAGACCTATTCGCCAAAGAGAATATTACTCAGATACGAAATGAATTGTTGGAATTAGAATCGTCAGTTCAAACTTATAATTCATCTATACTTTTTAGTGGGGATACTCTAAAGAAAGTAGAAGCTGGATCGGTCTTCTTGACATTGGGACAGAGACCACTGATAGATGGGTTTATAACTTCAAAAGTTGTGTTCGACAATATAATACACAAAAATGAGAAAGTAAAAAGAATGCTTCCTAACAGCATGGACGTGCTATTCGCATTGGGTAATAATGCTGTGTTGAATGGTCTGAAAGATGAATTGAACACGTTCAACTATTCTCCCAATCTAGCATCTGTTAGGTATCTCATAGATGGGTACGACGAATCATTTTGGGAGCAGAATGTATATACGAATTGGTTAGGTGCAATCCGCAGCTTGAACCCAGCTAATACACAAGTAGAAAGGGAGTCAACCCGAGAATATGAGAGAACTGCGGCTTGGCAACAAAAGACAGCAACTACACAATTATCCTCGTGGGCAGAGCTTCGACACGACTATATTTTGCAAGGAAAACAACCGACTACTACGGCTAACGCTTGTGAGTACCCCGATGCTTATTTGGAACCAACTCCTGAATTTTTCCATTAT
>JAUHXN010000248.1 GCA_030426865.1 bacterium
GCCGGCGGGTCCACCTCCCCCGGGGCGCAAAGCCACCGATCACCGTCTACATCAACGGCATGACCCAGACGCCCGGCCAGGACTACGAGATCGAGGGTTCGGAGATCGTCTTCACTCGCGAGATCATCAAGGAAGAGCTGGGGAAAGCATACTTTATACTCAATTAGGCGGTAAAGGAAAAGTATTTATCAGTAACACTCACTTTGATACTACGAGAGCTAATATAGAATATTCAGGAGCTATGGCAATTGATTGTATCACAGAAGAAGGAAGGAAGCCATCTCTAATCCATCCTTTCAAAGGCAATATGGATATAGAACAATTAGAAGATAATATACTAAAATACGGTGCAGAAAATATAGGAGCTGTTATACTTACTGTCACTAATAACAGCGGGGGAGGGCAACCAGTAAGTATGCATAATGCTCGAGAAGTCAAACGTATTTGTGATAAATACGGAGTCCTATATATACTTGATTGTTGTAGAATTGCCGAGAACGCATATTTTATTTCTGAAAGAGAGGATGGATTTGAAGAATATACATACAGAGAAATAGCAAAGGAAATGTTCACTTTAGCTGATGGTGCTGTGATGAGTGCTAAAAAGGATGCTCTCGTAAATATGGGTGGTTTTATAGCACTAAAAGACAAAAAGATTGCTGATAGTTGTATCAATACTCTCATAATCAAGGAAGGTTTCGTTACCTATGGTGGATTATCGGGACGTGATATGGAAGCAATTGCTATTGGATTAGAAGAGGTGTTCGACAAAGATTATCTACATTATAGAATAAGAAGTACTACTTACCTAGGAGATAAACTAATAGAGCTAGGTGTACCAGTAATGAGACCAATAGGGGGTCATGCAGTATATATTGATGCAAAAGAATTTTATAACCATATACCTGTGGAGCAATACCCTGGGCAATCTTTAGCTTGCGATTTGTATAAAAAAGGTGGTATCAGAGGATGTGAAATTGGATCTGTTATGTTTGGTAAGAAAGATGAAAAAGGTAATCTGATTCCTGCTCCTATGGAACTAGTTCGATTAGCAATACCAAGAAGAGTATATACACAAAGTCATATAGACTATGTTATAGAGACTTTCGAAGAAATTATTTCCGAAAAATCACAATCAAAAGGAATGAGAATTACATACGAACCGGAATTTCTGAGACATTTTACAGCACATTTTGTAAGAATCTAACTCCCTAGTTTGATTCAGAAAAAAGGATTAATTATTTAAAAAAATACAATTAAATTGCATTTATTTAGTCCTTAAGTAAAACAATTTTTGAATAAAGAAATTCAGGAGAATAATATGTCATTCGAACTACCAAAGCTCCCTTACGATTATGATGCGTTAGAGCCACATATAGATGCAAGAACTATGGAAATACATCACAGTAAGCACCATGCTGGCTATACATCGAAGTTAAATGCTGCTATAGAGGGCACAGATTTAGAAAATGAAAGTATTGAAAGTTTATTAGCTAATCATACAGAAAACAAAGCTGTTAGAAATAATGGTGGTGGTTATTGGAATCACAAACTATTTTGGGAAATAATGTCTCCGAATGGTGGTGGTCAACCATCTGGCAATCTGGCTGAAGCTATTAATACGGCTTTCGGTTCATTCGACAAATTTAAAGAAGAATTTGCTAATGCTGCCGCTACACAATTTGGTTCTGGTTGGGCTTGGTTATGTGTTACAGACAAAGGAACTTTGGCTGTATGCTCTACTCCAAACCAAGACAATCCATTAATGCCAGTTGCTAGTTGTTCTGGTAAGCCAATTTTAGGATTAGATGTGTGGGAACATGCATACTACTTAAACTATCAAAATAAACGTCCTGATTATATCTCTGCATTTTGGAATGTAGTGAATTGGGATGAAGTTTCTAAAAGATTTGAGAATAGCTAGTCTATTTTCTTTTTAGAATAGTGAATAATAAAGACTGTCTGCTTAGGACAGTCTTTTTTTTATATACTTTTAAAATTAAGTAGAATTCTATTTACTAGTGATGATGATATTTATTAATATATTCGAAAGGTTCAAGAAGCTAAATATTATGTGCAATTCGACTATATTAATCAATCAGATATGGTGAGTTTTACTCAATATTGTCTTTTATCACGCCTTCTAGATCCGAGAAAGCTTCTTGTAAAACATCATTCAATATAGAGTGATCGAATTTATCCTTGTAGGTTAGTTCTTCTTTAGCTCTTTCTAATCTTATATTTAGTTCTTCAACACTTTCTGTGCTTCGTTTCTCTAATCTACGCTTTAATTCTTCAAAACTAGGAGGATAAATGAATATAAGTAGAGTATCTTCAGGGAAATTATTCCTTAGTGATACTGCGCCTTTTACATCAACATCGAAAAGGATTGAGTTGCCTGAGTTCAGATGCTTTTTTATTTCTGATTTAAGAGTACCGTAGTAGTTACCAAATATCTGTTCGTATTCAGCAAATTCACCTTTCCCTACTTTTTCTTCGAATTCTTCTTTAGATAAGAAGAAATAATCTTTTCCATTTACTTCTCCTTCTCTTATCTTACGTGTTGTGCAAGAAACAGAGAAACGAATCTCTGGGTACAAAGTCATAAGGTAATTAGCTAAAGTCGATTTGCCACCACCACTTGGGGATGAGAGTACTAATAGTTTTTTCTTGAACATTACCCTTCCGCTTCTTTTTCGCCGCCTGGTTCGTTCAGCTTTGAGAATAATTCCATTATTTCAGTTACAGTACCTGTACCTACATCACCTTTAGTATGTTGGCGAATAGAGACTGTTTCACTCTCTTGCTCTCTATCTCCTATAATCAGGGCATAAGGTATTTTTGCTTGTTCAGATTCGGCTATTTTACGACCGACTCCTTCCGAACGATTGTCAAATTTCACTCTATAGCCAGAAGCAAGTAGCGAGTTTACTATTTTCTCAGCAAATTCGTTTTGTCTATCTGTTATTGGTAATACACTAACTTGTACTGGTGCGATCCAAAAAGGGAAATTCCCTGCATAGTGCTCTATTAATATAGAAATGAATCTCTCCATAGACCCAAATGGTGCACGGTGTATAATAACAGGACGGTGAGCCGAATTGTCAGAACCTATGTACTCTAATTCGAATCTCTCAGGCATAACGTAGTCCACTTGGACAGTCCCTAGTTGCCATTTACGTCCAATAGCATCTCTTACAATAAAGTCAATTTTAGGTCCGTAGAAAGACGCTTCACCTAAACCAATGAAATAGTTTAATTCCAATTCATCGGCTACTTCTTTCACTATTCTTTCAGATTTGATCCAACCCTCTTCGTCACCAGCATACTTTCCTTCTTGATCATCTCTGAAAGAAAGGCGAGTTGTTACTTCCATATCAAATGTTTCGAATACTAATTGGGTTAACTCTATACAATTTTTTAATTCATCTTTTAATTGTTCTTCTGTACAATATATATGTGCATCATCTTGAGTAAATCCACGTACTCTCGACATTCCGTTTAGTTCACCAGATTGCTCATAGCGGTAAACTGTACCAAACTCTGCTATACGAACAGGTAAATCTCTATATGAACGTAATTCCGAACTATAAATCTGATGATGATGCGGACAGTTCATCGGTTTTAGCATATATTGTTCTTCTTCTACACTCATTGGTTCGTATTGAGATTCAGCGTAATAAGGGTAGTGACCTGAAGTTTTGTAAAGCTCCAAATTTCCAATGTGCGGTGTGATTACTTCTTGGTAGCCTCGTTTCAATAATTCTTCTTTGATAAAGTTTTCTAATTTTCTACGAAGTACTGTACCATTTGGTAACCAAACTGGCAGACCTTTACCAACTTTTTGGCTTATCATATAGATACCAAGTTCGGGACCTAATTTTTTGTGATCACGTCTTTGCGCTTCCGCTCTCATCTCTAGAAATTCATCTAGCATAGATGCTTTTGGAAATGTAATTCCATAAACACGAGTTAATGTAGCATTATTACTATCTCCTCTCCAATAAGCAGAAGCTGTAGATAGCAGTTTCACTGCCTTGATTTCACCAGTGTTTGGTATATGACCTCCACGGCATAAATCTTTGAAATTCCCTTGAGTACAGAATGTAATTGGTTGACCTTTTAGTCCTTCTAACAAGTCTAACTTGAACTCGTTTCCTTTCTCTTTGTAAAACTCATAAGCTTCGTCCCAAGTAGATTCGGACATAACGAAATCCGATTTCTTCTTAGCTAGCTCTTTCATTTTACTCTCTATTTTTGGAAAATCATCAGACGATAAAGTTCCATCCCCAGGCATATCTATATCATAATAAAAACCACTTTCTATAGATGGGCCAATCCCGAATTTCACTCCAGGATATAGTTCTTGCAATGCTTCTGCCAATAAGTGAGCAGAGGAATGCCAGAAAAAGTCTTTCCCTTCATCATCATTGAAAGTTACAAACTTTATGGTGCTGTCTTCATTAATAGGGCTATGGAGT
>JAUHXN010000009.1 GCA_030426865.1 bacterium
TAATAAATAGAGCGAATGTCAAAAGCCTTCTTAATGATCACGAAGGAGCTATTCAAGATTTGGATCAAGCAGAGAAATTAGAGAACAACGAGCCTGAAGTCTATTACAATAGAGGTAATGCTAAACATGAATTAAGAATGTATGAAGATGCTATTAGTGATTTTGACAAAGCTATTAATTTGAAAGAACATGAAGATTATTTTTTAGCTAGATGAAACTCAAAGAAAAATTCTAAGTTATATAATGAGGCAATAGTTGATTATACAAAAGCAATTTCAATGAACATAAATTTTGTTGATGCCTATTATAATAGGGGAAATGCAAAACAAAAGATACGAGATTTTATTGGTGCAATCGAGGATTATACAAAAGTAATTTCAATTAATCCTAAAAAAATTGAATCTTTAATTAATAGAGGTAATGCTTATATTAGATTGGAAAAATTCAATGATGCTATCTCAGACTTCGACACTTATATTAAACTAAACCCTAATAATCCTAATGCGTATGATAACAGAGGAATAGCAAATAGTCGATTGAATAATTATAGTGAAGCAATTGACGATTATACTAAAGCAATTGAACTAGACCCAAATAACTCACAAATATATTTTGGTAGAGCAGGAATAAAACATAAAACAGGTGATTCAGAAGGGGCATGTTCTGATTTGAAAAAGGCTGCTGAACTTGGTTTAGATAGAGCTAAGACCATCTATGAAAATACCTGTTTATAATGTTAGGATTAGTATGTTGTAAGTAATTAAATAGAAAGTTCATGCTAAATGTATTTAAGCAAAATAATAATTCTGAATATAAAGAAATACTTAAAAAAGCATTTCCAAAAGAACTACATTCAGACTTAGAAGTAGTTGTGAATATGTTACCTATTCAAGAATAGTGAAGTAAAATTAGATAACGGGAAAACAATATATGTAGAAACCCTTATTTCAGAATCAGAAGAAAGCCTAATTCTTGGAAATGATAAAGTAACTATTCCTTATAGACTTTACTTTGACGATCCGAATCCTGAATTGGAAAAGACTTTGACCTTAAAACAAAAAGACATACTAAATTGTATATATTTAAGACATCATAATGGATACGTAAGAGAAAGACGACTGAATTTAATATCAGATAATTATGAAAAATGGGTAGTACCTTTCATTATCCAATTAATTAGTGAGTACGTTTATGAACTACTCCCTTTTATTGATAAAAAAGTAAATGAAAATACATTGAAATACTACGTTGAGTTTATAAATAATAATCCGGAGTATTGGCAAAAAATAGAAAGCAGAATGATTAGCTATTGGAATGAATATTACAGAAGTGAATATCCTAATATTAATGAGTATTTAGGATGGAAAATAATAAACCGAATAAAAGAAGAAAAAGAAAGTTATGATAAGTGTGGTGTAGAGTATGAACAACGAAATAAAAAAATCAATCCACTCTTGGATAACCAGAATTGATGAAAGTGAGAATATTCCAGATTCTATAATAGCGTTTAATTTTGGAATAATAGAAACAGAAGAGGGCTATCAGGTTTATTTGATAGGTGCTCATGATTACGATTTGGAAGATGATGATTGGGCTTGTGAAGTAGACTTTATACCTGAAGAAAAATATTTGGACTTAGGGGCAGCCTCTAGCAAATTGGATTGGGAAGAAGTACAATCAATTGTAAAAGAAAGCGTAGAACAATTTATTATTACCAGAGTTTCAACTATAACTTTTGTTCATAAAGCCGAATACTTGACCACTGGATTTGATGATGGGGATTTAGAGAGGATAGAGAAATAAATGACTCAAAAAGAAAAAACAAGATTACACAAACGTAACAAGAACAGAGAGCGTTACGACCTAAGTGCACTATTAGCATCTAATCCCGAATTGGCGAATCATGTGAAGCCCAATAAATATGGTGAAGATTCGATTGATTTTGCCGATCCATCTGCTGTCAAATTACTTAATAAGGCATTGCTAAATCATTATTACGGAATAGCAAATTGGGATTTTCCTGATACTAATCTATGTCCTCCTATACCTGGAAGAGCCGATTACATACACCACATAGCTGATTTACTTTGCGAAAACAACTATGGCAATATACCAACTGGTGACAAGATTATCTGCTATGATATTGGCGTAGGTGCTAATTGTATATACCCAATAATTGGGGTAACGGAGTATAGTTGGAATTTTATCGGTTCGGACATAGACCCAAAATCTATCGAATCAGCGGAGAAAATTGTAGCTTCAAATCCATCGCTCGTAGGTAAGGTTGAACTCCGATTACAAGAAGATAGAAGCGATGTATTCTACGGGGTGATAGGTAGAGAAGAGAAAGTAGATTTGTGTATTTGTAACCCTCCATTCCACTCTTCACGCGATGAGGCCGAAAAGGGCTCGCGTAGAAAAGTAAAAAATCTAACAGGGAAAACAGTAGAGAAACCAGTGCTCAACTTTGCAGGGATTAGTGATGAACTAATTTGTGAAGGAGGCGAGCTTAAATTTATATTAAATATGATCAAAGAAAGTCGCAATTACTTGAGAAATTTCCTCTGGTTTTCAACTTTAGTTTCCAAAAAATCAAACGTAAAGTCTATATTCGATAAACTGAAGAAGAGTGGAGCAAAAAGTATAAGAACTATACCAATGGGTACTGGCAACAAATCAACCCAACTGGTAGCTTGGACATTCCACACCAAAGAAGAACAAAAAGAATGGTGCGAAGAGAGATGGGGGTAGTATTGAATAGCTGAAATAAGAAATAAATTTCACATCAAATTCCTTATTTTACACTTTTTTGTATTTTAAGCACATTCAAAAGTGCTTATTTCCTCCTTTTAGGAATTATTAAGTGAATTTATTTAATCTTATATAATAATAATAGTGAAGTTTAGAAATGAAAACGAAACCAACATACTTCTACATAATAGCCATCATCGTACTTTTGGCTTTCAATATTGCTAATTCAAAAGACACTTATGTCCGCAGCGATGCTAACAAACCAGAAATACTTACATATACTTTTACAGGTGGTTCGTTCGTGAGTTATGGCTGTTCTGGTCAAGACCCTACATACTTTGTTATGGGTAACGGTAAAAAAACTATCACTGTGAATTTTACCGAACCTCAGAATAATCCTTCGTTCCGAGTTTGGGGGCTCAATGATGATGATTCCGTTGCAGTATTTGTAAACGAAGAGCCGTATCCACTTCATTCCAAAACAGCATCTTACAATAAGAAGGAAATATGTAAAAAAGTAGCACAAGACCCAGGCCCCGAAGGCGTTAAGTTTGTTTCTGGTTTACTTGTTGGAGCTATTAGCAATGACATAGGTAACTATTCTTACCAAGATGTAACAATACTTAGTAAAGATGTTTCTTCTATCACCTTAATAGGCCTTAGCGGAAGGGGATGGGGCTTTGTAGGTGTGACTATTTCAGATGGTAAGGAGGGGCAGTCTAGTCCGAGGAGATAACCTCAGTCTCTCGAATAGATGTTGCTCCTTCACATTATTGTTTGAAGATTTATTATATTTGTAGTTTCCCAGGTAATAATAAAATCAAAATGACACAAAAAAAATTACTATACTTTGTTATTCTAATTCTATCAGCGACCTTATTGTTTACATCTTGTGGAGATGAAAATAATATAACCAATAACCCTAGTCTAGATTCAAAGATTATAATTTCACCTGATGAAATTATGATAAATGATGACGAAGAAGGATCCCTGTTTATATCTATTCATCCCGCAAATGAATTCGAATGGAAAGTATCGGCCAAGCCCGACTGGATAGAAATCAGCCCTTCATCAGGGAAAATAAAAAGTGAAATTACGGAGTTAAAACTTAAAGCAATTACAACTGGTTTGAGTGAAGGAAATCATATAGGTGAAATAGAGATAATTACAAATGGTGCGGGTAAAGCTGAAGTAATGGTAGGTGTTTCAGTTGATGCTAATCCTAAAGCTGAAGTAAATCCAACGGAATTAGTTTATTCTGTAAATGATGTAGAGAAAACGATAACTATAACGAATACTGGAACTGGCTATCTGAATTGGGAAATTCAATCTCTACCAACTTGGATAAATTTAAATATACAATCTGGTTACTTAAGTGAATCAGAAAGTATAACTTTGATGGCTAAATCTATTAGAAAGGGCCTATCTGTCGGGATACATCAAGGACAAGCAGTTTTTGTTTCTAACTCCAAGGAAGAAAATATAAATATTGACTTCACTCTTAATGTAGAGCCAACTGCTATTATGACCCTGAGCAAAGACTCAATAATTTATGGCTACTTTGAAGATAGTAAATCATTCTATATCAAGAATGAAGGAAATACTAGTTTTGATTGGAGTTGGGAAGATAACTCTAATTCGTTTCTATCTGTGAATCCGAACTCGGGTTCTATTCCTGTTGGTGATTCTGTAAAAGTCAATATGTTACTAGATAGAAGTACTTTAAAATCTCAAGATTATAAACTAGATGTTCTTATCAAAAATAATCAAGGACACTCTTTAGAATTACCTGTAAAAGTTCATCATTACGAAGAGTCAAAATGGCAAATAAAGGGTAGAGTAATAGATGCAGAATATGACAAAAACAATGATATTATAGTTGTAGTGTCAGAGAGTCCAAACGAAATAAGGGTATTTAATCCTGAAAATCAATCTGTAGAGACACTAGCTCTTAATATACCACCGACTTGTGTTTCGGTAAGTATGAACGGCAAATTCGCAGCAGTTGGTCATAATGGAAGTTTCTCCTATATAAATTTGACAACTATGTCAATGGTAAAAAACTATGGTGTAACAGCCGATGCTTTTGATATAGTTTTAGCACCAAACGATTGGGTTTATGTATTCCCAAGAAGAGATCAGTGGGAACGAATAAGATGTATTAACCTAACTACTGGAGTAGAAACAGAGCATACTGGTGGGTCTATATACCACCAAACAAAAGCTAAACTACATCCGTCAGGCGATTATATATATGGAGCTAATAATGGACTATCTCCATCAGACATAGAGAAATATGAAATAAAAGAGGGGACAGCCAAAATGCTTTATGATTCTCCTTACCATGGTGATTTTGCTTTTAGCGGAGATTTATGGATATCCGAAGATGGTAATAGAATTTTTGCAAGAAGTAAAAACGTTTTCAATTCTTCGGAAAATAAAACTAATGATATGACTTATAATGGTGCCCTTGTAGGAGATGGGATTGTCAAGACTTTAGATTTTAGCTCTAGAGCTGAAAAAATATGTGCAATATTTACTACTGGAAGTAGCTGGAATGGTGTACCTAGTGACCTTATAAGAGTTTATGAAACAGAGTATTTAGGTTTTCAAGGGACAATAGAATTACCTGGTTTTCTTATACCTGATGGTACGGGAGGTGGGAAATTCTATAAGTCTCAAGGATATTATGGATTTTTTAATTCAACGGGTACCAAATTTAATGTAATAGTTAAAGTTGAGGAAGGTTCTGGCACTCAGAACGAATGGGCAATAGTTACTGTAGATATTGATTAACTTAATAGAGTTAGAAATTCAGTTCTAATAATACCATCCGAATGGTATTCTGAAACTAAGATGAAACTGTATTTCATTCCTAATTTCGTTGGGGTTAACAGCCCACATTCTATATCCAAGCATGGCAAATCCTTTGTCTAGTCCCAATCCTATCTCAGGTGTATAAGAGAAATTAAATTTATTCATATCATGGGCTAAATGTGCTCTTAATCTTATGGTTAGGTAATAACTTAACCCTATATAGGTATCTAATTCTGGCATATCATAATCGAAATTATAACCAGCTCCAACACCATAGAAATAATAGACTAAGTTAGGTATATAATCTATATTATATAGTCCTGCACCAAGTTTTGAGAGTCCGTTACCATTGATAATATCTGTATAAATCTCATATCTATAAATCCCTAAAGCGATATAACTTGCATTAGTATTTCTAACTACGGCTTCATCTGATTGAGTTTCCGATGGTATCGTATTTTCAGCTTGACCCTTAGCGGAAATACTACACAAAATAAAAAATACGTTAATTAGTAAAGCTATTTTCAATCTAGTCCCTCTTGATATTAGAATATCTAAAACAATTTATTCTAGATTTAGAAATTAAGGCTTTCTAATGTTAGCTACAAATACTAATTTTCCATAATAATTCTTATCTTTGTATCTTGTAAATCGACACAGAAAACAATGCTTCAAGTAGTTCAATATCAAAAATCTGGGGAAGTAAGAACAGAAGAAATGCCCTCCCCACAATGCCCTGAAAATGGGGTTTTAGTAGAGGTTCATAGCTCCCTAATCAGTGCAGGTACGGAGAAAACATCAGTTGACAATGGTCAAGGTAGTTTATTAGCCCGTGCTAAAAAGCAACCTGATCAAGTAAAAGTAGTCTTAGACGCTGTTAAAAGCTATGGACTAAAAGAAACTGCTCGACGAGTTAGTGCTAAACTCAATTCATTCAAATTACTCGGTTATTCCGCTTCGGGTGTAGTTATCGAATCTAAATGCGACGAATTCAAACCTGGCGATAGAGTAGCGGCAGCAGGAGCTGGTATTGCTAATCATGCCGAGATAATCGCTGTTCCTAAGAACCTAGTAGTGAAAATAGCTGATAGCGTCAGTTTCGAAGATGCTGCATACACTACTGTTGGTGCAATTGCTATGCAAGGATTTCGCCAAGCTGAACCTAGTTTGGGCGAAAATGTAGTCGTCGTGGGATTAGGATTACTAGGACTAATAACAGTGCAGTTTTTAAAAGCTGCCGGATGTAATGTAATTGGGATGGACATAGACGAAAGAGCTATGGAACTCGGTATGAAATTCGGATGCGATTCGGTACTGAAAAGCTCATCGGAAAATGTTCAGAAAGTGATTGCCAGAAGCAACGGTGAAGGAGCCGATTCGACTATAATTACAGCTTCTACTTCTAGTAGTGCGCCACTTCAAATGGCGATGGAAATGACACGCAAAAAGGGCAAAGTTGTCATAGTCGGTGCTATTGGTATGGATATGAAGCGCCACCCATTCTACAAAAAAGAAATAGATCTACGTATATCTTCGAGCTATGGCCCGGGTAGATACGACGCATTTTATGAGGAAGATGGACACGACTATCCTTATGCCTTCGTTCGTTGGACTGAAAACAGGAATATGCAGGCTTTCGTAGAGCTAATAGAAAAAGGCAGAATAGATGTGGAGAGTATGACCTCTCATGCGTTTGATGTACAGGAAGCTAGCAAGGCTTATGATATGATAAGTTCGTCTTCTGCCCCATATTTGGGTATTCTAATAAACTATCCGAAACGAGATGGAAAGCAAACTACATTCGTAAAAACAGGAACCGTAACTAGTGAATCTGAGGTGAAAATTGGTTTTATCGGAGCTGGTCAATTTGCTCAGAATTACCTACTTCCACCATTAACTAAGCAAGGCGTCTCTTTCGTCTCAGTCGCAAATAATAGTTCTGCAAGTTCTAAAACAGTTGCGACTAATTTTGGCTTTGCTAAAGCTGGGGCTGACCCAAAAGAGTTAATCAAAGACAAAGATATTAATACAGTATTCATAGCTTCGTGGCACAATACACATGCAGAATTTGTACTCAATGGCATTAAAAACAACAAACATGTTTATGTAGAAAAACCTTTGGCTCTCGATCAAGAAGAACTAGATAAAATAATAGAAGAGAGTACAAACTCAGATAAACAATTGATGGTAGGATTCAATAGAAGATTCTCTAAGTCATTCACCACTATAAAATCTGAATTGTCCGGTCGCAAAGAGCCAATGATAGTTAAGTACAGAGTAAATGCTGGACATATACCAGCAGACCATTGGTCTCAGAGAAGTGAGGGTGGCGGAAGAATAATAGGTGAAGCCTGTCACTTCATAGACACTATGGTGTTTCTGACTGGTAGTATGCCTATAAGAGTTTATGCCGAATCACTTTCGGGTAATTCGGAAGCTAAGTTGAACGAAGACAATGTAGCTGCAACTATTAAGTTCCAAGATGGTTCGGTAGGGGTACTAGAGTATTTTTCAAATGGTGACGGTAGTTTGGGCAAAGAATACTGTGAAGTATTTTGCGAGAACTCTGTTTACGTAATGGATAATTTCAACTCAGTTACTATTCACAAAGGAAAGAAAGCAAATTCAGTTAAAATGGACGGAGAAAAAGGAATCAAAAAAGAGATGGAGCTATTTGTTGGCTCAATCAAATCTGGTAAATCTTTAATCCCAAAAGAAGAATTATTTGCTGTTACAAAGTGTACTTTTGCTATTTTAGAATCATTAAAAGTGTCGCAATCAATTACAATATCATAGATGAAAAAAATAATCCTAATACTACTACTCGTTTGCTTTTCTACTACCCTGGCTCAATTTGATACAACTCAGGTGTCTGAGACTTATGGTATGGAAAGAAAAGTAATAGATTTATCAGGCAAATGGAAAGTATCTGAAGATGAGGGTGACACTTGGTCTGTAAGACATGTTCCATCTACAAGTTATGAAAATAGCACTCTACTCTACAAGAAGACTATCAAACTTTCGAAAAGTGATTTGGCAAATAGAACTTATCATTTAGAAGTTAACGGTATTTCTGACAATGGTGAGTTCTATGTGAATAATCAATTTTTAGGTAGCTACTTCGGTGGAATGACTCAGTTTTGGGTTGATATACCGGAAAATTCCTTAAAAGTAGGTGACAACGAAATAAAGATAAAAGTAAACCCAACTGAAGGTTATGCTCGACAAATACAACAATTACCTATTCACGCTACAAAAGCGGCATCTGGTATTATCAGAAATATAAATTTAATTAGTACCGCAGGTGCGTGGATTAGTAATATAAACGCTTCTTATAAACTTTCTGACGGTAACGGAAGCGCTGCACTTAAGATTAAGGGTACTATAACTACTGGTCAAAACAATTCTATAAAAGGTAAACTAACTGTAAAAACTTATCTGAAAAGTAAAGATGGTCAATTTGAGATTGGAACTTCTACGATGAGTGTAAGTAACTCTAGAGTTTACAATTATGAAGCAAAAGGAGGCGTGAATAACCCATTATTGTGGTCTCCAGATGAGCCAAATCTTTATAGCTTAGTTGTTAAAGTGATAAGAAACGGAAGTATAATAGACCAAAGTGAAATTAGTATAGGGTTTAAAGACGTCACGATAGTAAGCTCTGAAAATGGTAATGGTTTTCTACTCAACGGACAACAATTTAAAGTGAAATCAGTAAACTATGTAGATGATATACAAGGACAAGGTCAGTCGCTTTCTGTTTCACAATATGAAAAAGATATTAGAGAAATAAAAAAGCTTGGAGCTAATACTATTAGAGTTAAGTTCGGTGTTCCACATCCTTACTTAATTGAACTATGTAACAAGTACGGACTATTAGTAATGTACGAGTTACCAGTATATAATACTCCAATATCGATACTAAATTCTGATGAGATAAAAGTTAGAATAAAAAATATAGCAGATAGGATACTAACTACAATTGATAATTCGCCTTGTTTATTCAGTTATGGTTTATATTCGTATTCATCTGAAGGGCAAAATCAAACTAAAAGCTATTCGGAAGATATACTTGCTCTGATGAATAAATATACTAATAATTTGGTGCATAAAACTATATATTCAGGGTCTGATTACCCAAGTATAAAAGGATATGATTTCTTAGTATATAACTTCAAACATAAAACTTTTGATTTTAACAAACAATTAGTTCGGCTTAAAGAACTACAACAAAACTCTGGTAGTTTACCTATAGTTCTCGAGTTAGGGACTACTGTACAAAAAAATAATAAGAATGGATATGCTGATAAACTATCACTCGAATTCCAAGCATATTATTTATTAAATTCTTATTCAGTATTCAAAACAGCTTTTGTAGCTGGCTATACTATAGATACATATAACGACTATTTACTTCAACAACCCACTATGATTAATAATAGTGATGACAAGTATATCTACACGTCTGGTTTAGTTGATAGAGATAGAAATGAGAGAGCGGCCTTCAAAGCTGTAAAGTCAATATTCAACAAGGAAAAAGAACCACTACTAACAGCAGGTAGTGACCCTTCTGGCGACCAAACAATCGTATTTATTATAACTGGGATAGTATTCGGGTTAATATTCTTAATGATGATAAATAGATTCAAAAGATTCAGAGAGTATTTTTTCCGTTCTATACTAAGACCTTATAATTTTTATGCTGATATAAGAGATCAAAGATTAATCTCAGCTATACAAACTAGCGTACTTGCATTACTTGTTTCTGTATCAACGGCTTCGTTTATTGCAGCTACTTTCTATTATTTGAGATTCAATGATACTATGGAGTATTTCCTCAACATAGTATTACCAATACAAATAATAAAAGAAAACCTATTCACTATGATATGGTCACCGGCTGTACTCATTATAGTTATGGCATTAATTATTGTATTATATATTTTATTAATAGCTGCTCTGCTCAGAGTCGCTGCCTTCGTGTTATCGGTTAGACTATTTTTTAAAGATGCATTTACTTTAGCAACTTGGGCTTTGATACCTACATTATTGTTGCTACCGGTTTCAGCATTTATGATAAAAATATTTGAGCAAATGGAAAATGGTTATTTGTTAATATTTATAATACTGGTACTTGTCAAATTGTGGTCAGCGCTACGGCTATTCAAATCATCAGCTGTTGTGTTTGATAAACCAAGAGGTAAGGTATATCTGACAGAATTTGTAATAATACTTATATTTGTTGGTATTCCATTATTAATTATGCAATTAGATAGATCAATAGTCGATTATGTACTTTATATTTATTCGGTGATGGTATGAGTAACGCCCTTTATAACATAAATATTGGCGATTTGAAATTAGTCCGAAAGGGCAAAGTAAGAGAAGTCTATGATTTAGGAGAGTCTTTGCTAATTGTTGCTACTGACCGAATCTCAGCTTTCGATGTTATTATGAATGAGCCAATCCCAGAGAAAGGAAAAATACTTAATCAGATTTCTGCATTTTGGCTTGAAAGTACAAGACATATAATCAAAAATCATCTGATAGCAAATGATTTTTCAGATTTTCCTGATTCATTATCTACTCATGAGGATACCCTTAGTAAACGAAGTATGATAGTCAGAAAAGCTAAGCCATTGCCAGTAGAGTTCATTGTCAGGGGCTATGTAGCTGGTTCTGGATGGAAATCTTACCAAGAAAGTGGCAAAATATGTGGTGTAGAAATTCCTGTTGGTTTATTAAAATATGAAAGACTTCCAGAGCCGATATTTACCCCTTCTACAAAAGCAGATGAAGGTCACGACGAGAATATTAGCTATGAGCAATGCTGTGATATATTAGGGAAGAAGACCACGGATCAATTAAAAGCTATATCATTGGAACTGTATAAATTTGGTGCTGAGAGGCTTGCGAAATCAGGCATATTATTAGCTGATACTAAATTCGAATTTGGTGAGTTAGAGTCAGGAGAGATTATACTAATTGACGAAGCTCTTACTCCAGATTCTTCGCGACTATGGCTAGAAGATACTTACAGACCAGGTGAAGAACCAGAAAACTACGACAAACAAATACTTAGAGATTATCTAGAAACGTTGGATTGGGATAAAACCCCACCAGCTCCAACTTTACCAAATGAAGTAATAAATAGAATAAACGCTAAGTATATAGAGGCATACCTGAAAATAACTGGAACTGATTACGTTGGATAATTCCTTAGATTATAATCTATCAGAAACTAAAGTAGAAAATTTCGATTGGACTACTTTTTTTACTGTGATTATGCTAATTCTAATGGGACTATTGTCCATTTACTCGGCAACTTCGTCTTTTGCTGAAAGCTTTTTTGATAAACAAGTAATTTCTGCTGTTTTAGGAATTATTGTAATGCTTTCTGTAGCTTTTTTCCCTCATAAAAAACTACGAATGCTATCTTATTGGATATATGGTATATCTGTTGTTTTACTAATTGCCGTACTGTTCATAGGGGTCAAGATAAATGGAACTATGGGATGGATTCGTTTTGGTGGATTCAATATGCAACCTGCCGAGATAGCTAAACTTGGGTTATTATTAGCCCTTTCTAATTACCTATCACAAAAAGGTAAGAGCATAAGTAAGATAAATGTATTGGGCAAATCCCTTTTGTTTATGATACCGCTTTTAGTATTAGTTATGTTACAACCAGACATTGGTTCTGCGTCGGTACTAATAGCACTTTTTTTAGGGATATTATTTTGGACAGGATTTAGTTCTATTATACTATTAGTAGTAGTTGTAGCTCCGTTTATATTGATAGCTTCTCTTGGTGATTCTTACTTCTATTTAGTGGGAGCTAGTGCGTTCTCTGTAGTTGCGCTAATGCTCAAAGGTAGGATTCCACTCAAATTATTGGCAGTTGGGATTCTATTCTCAGTTGGGCTAGCAGGGCCTATAGTTTATGATAGCTTAGCACCTCACCAACAAGCGAGAATTGATAGCTTCCTTGATCCAGAAAGTGATCCACGTGGTAGTGGGTATAATGTTATGCAATCTAAGCTTGCAGTAGGTAGTGGCGGGATAACTGGCAAAGGTTTTCAGCAAGGAACACTGACTCAGCTAAGATATATACCAGAGCAATGGACGGACTTTATATATTCGGTACCAACAGAAGAATTTGGGTTCTTAGGTGGTGCGGGTATAATTTTCTTGTTCGGAGTGCTTATACTTAGGGCTGTCAAATTAGCAGTCGAAAATGATAATCCTTTTTTCAAGATACTCTGTTTTGGGATAGGTGTAATCTTCCTGTACCACATACTAATCAATATAGGGATGGTCATTGGGATGATGCCTGTAATGGGTATTCCCCTGCCGTTTATGAGTTATGGAGGTACCTCATTGCTGTTTAATATGGCTTTGGCTGGAATGTTACTTAATGCGAATCGTACACAAAAAATGCTTTAAATATGAAAATAGCTGTATCCATAGGTGATGTAAACGGAATTGGTCTTGAGTGCTTCGCAAAGGCTCTTGCTAAGTTGAGTTATGATAGAAATAAATTAAGTTTTATTCTTTTCGGTTCTCATAGGTTAATACTAAATTATCTCGATGAATTAGAAATAAACTTCGAAGAAACAGAAAACGGAATTAATCTATTTGGTTACGAGATTAAAATCAAAAATAGAGATATTGATGGCTCTATCGAATTCGGTCAGATAACTGCCGAAGCTGGAAAAATAGCTGCCGATAGTATAGCTGATGCAGTCGAGAGTATAAAAGCAGGTGATACGGATCTATTACTCACTTTGCCTATTAACAAAAAAGCAATCTCTCTATCTGGTTTCAACTTCCCAGGACATACAGAAATGCTCGGAGAATCTTTCGGAGCTGATCCTTTGATGATATTGTTTAGTGGTGACGTTAGAGTAGCTCTAGCGACAGTACATGAGCCAATACACGTTGTTGCCTCCCTTCTTACCCCAGATTTGATAGAGTGCAAATACGCAGCACTAGAAAATTCATTGCGATTAGATTTTGGTATTGATAATCCTCGTATAGCAATTTTAGGTCTAAATCCTCATGCTGGTGAACAAGGAAATATTGGATTCGAAGAAGTGTCTTATATAAACGATACTATAGACAAACTTAATATTAGACATGAAAATTCCAAAGCAGAAGGTCCTTTCCCGGCTGATGGTTTCTTCGGATTCGGACAGTATAAAGACTATGACGGTATATTAGCTATGTACCACGATCAAGGGCTAATCCCACTTAAGTTACTTGCACAAGGTGGAGGAGTGAACTTCACAGCTAATCTATCTATGGTACGAGTATCACCTGATCACGGCACTGCTTACCAAATCGCAGGAACAAACACAGCCGACGAAACTAGCACCCTAGAAGCTATTCAATCAGGAATAGCTATGGTTGAAAATAGAAGTAAACCCTGAAATTCCCCTCACTTCGTTCCGTTCAGCGTGACATTTTTCCCGTCACACTGAGGGAGAGAAACGACCGAAGTGACTATGGACTCTTTAGACTCTTCACTCCACTTCGTTCCGTTCAGAGTGACGTTGCCGTTAGCTTTGCAGGCTGTGGTTTCATTTTACACGTCATACTGATAACGCTGAAGGCGTTAGAAGTATCCACAACACACTATGGACTCTTAACTCACTTCGTTCATTCAGAGTTACATTTTTCCCGTCACACTGAGGGAGAGAAACGACCGAAGTGACTATTTACTCTTTAGACTCTTCACTCCACTTCGTTCCGTTCAGAGTGACGTTGCCGTTGGCTTTGCAGGCTATGATTTCGGTTTACACGTCATACTGATAACGCTGAAGGCGTTAGAAGTATCCACACCACACTATGGACTCTTTACTCACTTCGTTCATTCAGCGTGACATTTTTCCCGTCACACTGAGGGAGAGAAACGACCGAAGTGACTATTTACTCTTTAGACTCTTCACTCCACTTCGTTCCGTTCAGAGTGACGTTGCCGTTGGCTTTGCAGGCTATGGATTCGTTTTACACGTCATACTGATAACGCTGAAGGCGTTAGAAGTATCCACAACACACTATGGACTCTTCACTCCACTTCGTTCCGTTCAGAGTGAAAGTTCCTAAATAGAAAACAAAAAAGCCCACTTTTAAAAGCGGGCTTAGTTCTTACAAATCTGTTTGATTTTCTATTTCTGAGTTTGTTCTCTCGGAGCTTGTTTCTCGTCAAGAGAGTAAAGTCCTTTTACTCCAGCGAATTTTGAATCGAAGAAATCTTGTCTAGGAGTATCACTTATTGATTTGCCCAGGTTAGCAATTGCCGGTCTGTATTTCTGATCTATTCTATCTTGGATAGACATTAGAGCTCTGATTACAGATTCTGGTCTCGGAGGACAACCCGATACATAAGCGTCAACTGGAAGGAATTTATCAATTCCTTGGCATACAGAATAGCTTCTGAACATACCGCCAGATGATGCACATACTCCCATAGCTATTACCCATTTAGGGTCAGGCATTTGGTCATAGATACGTCTAACAACCCAAGCCATTTTCTTAGTTACTGTACCTGCTACTAATAGTACGTCTGCTTGTCTCGGAGTCATACGCATTACTTCCATACCGAATCGAGCTACGTCGAACCTAGTAGCACCCATAGCCATCATCTCTATAGCACAGCAAGAAATACCCAATGGCATTGGCCATAGTGCGTTCTTCTGTCCCCATTTGATTAACTCTTCTACGCTTGTCGTTAGAAAGCCGTTTTCTTCTACTGTTTTAGTAAAGCTTAGTCCCATTTCAGACCACCTTTTTTAATCTCATAAAATAAGCCAATTAGTAACACTACTATGAATATAGACATAGCTAAAAATCCTTGCATCCCTAGTTCACGTAGTTGTACCGCCCACGGATATATGAATACTACCTCTATATCGAACACTAAAAAACTAACTGCTGTTAGATAGAACTTGATAGAAAATCTATCGGAAGCACTACCGTAAGGTATCATCCCACTTTCGTAGGTTGTTTGTTTTTCTTTAGTAAATCGCTTGGCACCTAGCCACTCAGAAAATAGGGTGAATTGTATCCCTACTACTGCTCCGACCACTAACATTAGTATTAGCGGTAGGTATTCCATTAATATGCTTTCAGTCGGCATGTTTTATTTACGTAATAATGTGGATAATATTATCTACGAAGTTATGTAGATTTCGAGTATTTTCAAAGTATAATTATTATATAAAATTCTTTTTTATACATAATTAGCTAGAAATCAATAAAATAATATCTTTGTAATATAGAATATTAGAATAAATAAAAATAGTTTCAATTGAGTACCTACAGGAAAAATACACTCTTTATAGCCCTAATCTTTATAATTCTCTATCTGATGGAGTTTTATGGAGGTTATTTACTAGCAGGACTCAACTTTGCTTTCCCAATGGATGATCCTTATATCCATCTAGCTATGGGTAAAAATCTAGCTCTTAATGGTAGTTGGGGGCCGATGGCAGATACTTTTAACTCGTCAAGTTCATCGTTACTATATACACTCATTATTTCTATTTTCTTTTTCTTAGGGATTGGAGGTATATCGACTTTATTTATTATAAATATCATATCAAGTTTAGGTTGTCTTTTTGCATTCGAAAAGGCAATAAAGGCAATGAACTTCAATCCAGATAGATATATAGTTTTAGCGTTTTCGTTTGTTATGATAGTACCATTATATCATATCGCATATTTATCTATGGAGCATACTCTTCATATATGGCTTATATTATCAGGTGTCACTAGAGCTGCAAAGTATTTATCCCAAAATAAAAATTACACAAAAACTATAATAAGTTTATCTGTTATTACATCATTTGCTACGATGGCAAGGTACGAATCTCTTTTCTTTGCACTAATATTTGGTTTGATTTTACTTTATAGAAAACAATTCAAAAATGCTATAATATTTGGTATAATTACATTGATACCAATAGCTATATTTGGCTATATTTCAGTACTTAATGGTGAGAGCTTTTTACCGAATAGTGTGCTAATCAAAGGCGTTCGTAGTGGGGATACTGATTTGATATATTATCTAAAGTATCTATTCAGATGGGCAAAGACTATGATCGAATTCCCTGATTATGGACTTGCTGTATTAGTAATATTGAGTTCTGTTATATGGAAAATAAAAGATAAAGTTTTTGATGTATCATATTGGTTCTCATTTATCGCACTTGCTGTACTTATACTACATGGATCATTTGCGAAAATAGGATGGTTAGCTCGCTATGAGGCGTATCTAATTGCACTATCATTAGTTTCATTTACTTTCATATGCGATAAATTTAAGAAAGATAAACGAACTTTCATTTTATCTTTTGTAATAATTGCAATATTTATTGGGATAAGAACTTTTCCTAGTACTTTTGATTATAGATATGGAATGCAAAATATTTATAATCAGCAATACCAAATGTCACAGTTTATAAAAGAATACTATAATGATAGTGAGATTGTACTCAATGATATAGGGACAACTTCATATTACACTAATGCAAAGTACATTGACGTTTGGGGGTTAGCTAATTACGAGATAGTTGACTACAAACTAAAAAACGGTAGTATAAATCAGGATTTGGTGGCAAGATTAGCTTATGATAGAAACTCGAAAATTGCAATTATTTATAATGAAAATAGCTTTGATTACGTCCCAAGTGAATGGAAGAAAGTTGCTTCCTGGACAATAGAAAATAGGCAAGTCTCTAACTTTGCAACTGTCTATTTTTATGCAATTAATGTACCTGCTTCTGAACTATTAGAACAAGTAGCAATGTTCAGTAAAAATATACCATCGGAGATACAAGTTGAATATTTTAAAGAAAAAGAATAGAAAATCGAATCTAAAAGCTCTAAGAAAACTAGGGTTTCTAGAAGGTTTAAGTTATTTGGCTCTGTTCGGTGTTACTATGCCCCTTAAGTATATGATGGGTATGAGAGAACCTAACTATATAGTAGGGGTTATACATGGGGTATTGTTTGTAGCTTATGTATTTTGGACATACCTTATATTTAATCAGTACAATCTTAGCGTTAAAAAAACACTTGTACTTCTAATTTCTTCTTTGCTTCCTTTTGGTACTTTCGTGACAGATGCGCGCATATTGAAGCCACTAGACAACGAAGCTTGATTATACTTTAGCGTTAAAATATATAGCTCTCATTCGAATAAAATTATATCGGACGGAAGCTACTTTTGTCTATCCAGCCTATTTCGCCACTGTCAAGACGGATTTTATTCCAATCACCAACACGATCTAACACTTCCATTTTTACACCTTCATGAAGTATGAATAGGTCTTGGCTCTTATCATCAGGCGAGCTCTTCACATAAGCACTTGGTGATGTGAGTATTGCGTATTGCTTAACATACTCACGTTCGTTTGTACTATACGCAAAATAGAAAGTAACCGAGAATAACATAAGTGATGTTACTATACCTATAAATGATATTTTTTTTACAGAAGTGCTTCTGCTGAATATTAGCATTGCAAAAAACGCAAATACAACCCAGATGAATATAATAGTCCAATAAGACCAACCTGCAGAGTTAAGGTTACTTCTGATAGCATCAAGCCATTCAACGATAAATATTTGCTCAACAGGTGTAACTTTATCTATTGTTTTTAGTCTTGCTATTGCCAAATTGTGGTCTATATCTTCGTCATCACTAAGTTTATCAGCTCTTTCTAGATTCAGTATTGCAAATGATATATTATCAGTTTTGTAGTATGCACTTCCCAAGTTATAATATAACTCAGCGGATACATAGCCAGAATCAATTACTTGCTCGTAGATGTTGATGGCATCGGCATATTTTTTATTAGCATAAGCATCATTTGCCTTTGTGAATAATTGCTCTACAGAGTTACCGAGCAATGTAAAAGGTATAACCAATGTGAAGAGTATCAATGTTAGTTTTCTCATCTTATTCCTCTCTCTATATTCGTTATCACGGTACCTGATTTTTCATAAACTTCGTTCATTCGATTAGATGTATTGGCTGAGTTCGAATATCTAGCAAACTCACTTTCTTCTAACGTTTTTAAGAAATTGTCAATTTGAGTTTCATCTACATTGATTTGTGCAAGCTTAGTTCTCACTACTTCTTTGTTTAACTCAGATACTGGTATATTAAGCTTATCAGAAATATAACCCCACAATGCCTTTGTAATCTCTTCATAAAATTTATTGCTGTCATTCGCTTTTAGCGCTTCACCAGCAGCTGAGAGTCTTTTCTTTGCTAATTTATTTGCTCTTTTATTCTTAAGTAAATCTGTGTCTTCTTCTTCTTTTCTTCGTTTGCTCAATAGTAAAAAGAAAATAAGAAATAGGAAAAAAGGTAACATCATCAGTATATAGAATACTTGTGAACCAAAGAATCCAGATTTTGATTTCGCTTTCAAGTCAGTTTCAGATTTGATGTATCGAATATCTTTCCCTAATAACTGGAGTTCGGCGCGACTAACCCCCGATACATTAGATGTCCCATCGCCATTACCTTTGCCAACATCTATTACGAACTCTTCACTAGTAATTGTTTTGTAGCTATTGCTAGTCAGATCAAAGTAAGAAAATGTAATAGGTTCTATTTTATATTGACCTTCTCTGCGTGGTATAATTAAGAATTCGAAAATCTTTTCGCCAGACATACCAGCTAATGATACTTTTGTATTGTCGGCTGTTTTGGGGTCAAATGACTCCATATCCGGAGGAAGTGTAATAGTCGGAGCGTCAAAAAGCTTTAAATTTCCTTTGCCAGATACTTTTACTTTTAAAGTAATAGGTTCGTTAGTTACAGTTTTAGTATTATCTACCCATGCGTTCATCTCATAATTACCAACCGCCCCATTGTATCCTTCGGGAGCACCCTCTGGTAATGGCTTGACGTTGACAGTTATAGCATTAGAGCTAAGATTATATTCGAAATCCTTGTATGAGCCACGGTTAAAAAAGTCATCAAACATACTACGTCTTCTGTTCGATTGACCAGTGGTTTGCAATCTAGTAACGGTTTTAAATTCGTAAGGGTCTATAGTCAGTTTCCCACTTTGTTGAGGGAATAAAACAACTTGCTTTAGAGTTGCAACTCTGAACCATACTCCATTAACCTGTTCTCTTTGCCATTGAACTTCACCTAAGTCTATTTCTTGACTCCAAAAACCATTTAAAATAGGTGAGCTTTCCATTTCTAATCCTACTACGTTCAACTCGCCATTCACATATAACTTAAAGCTAGCAGTAATCTGTTCACCTACATAAGCGCTGGTCTTAGAGACATTAGTTTTAAGGAATAGATTATTCTTAATTATATCAATGGCTTGTCCACGCAGTGATTTTTCTTGCTCTGCGGCTTGTTGGCGTCTTTCTTTCTCTGCTTGTGAAGGTTCTACTACTCGTAACTCTATAGTATTAGAACGCAGTCTTTTACCATCTACTTGAATCGATGCAGGTTGTATTGTAGTTGTTCCTACTTTATTTGCTTTTAGTACATAAGTAAATGAAAGTGAGCGACTGTATTGTCCATTAATTATCTGCATACTACTAGACTGAGATGGGCCGTTAAGCACTTCAAACCCCGCGAAACTAGGCGGTCTAAAATTGCTAGCATCAGTATTGACACTGAACTGCACACGGAATGGTTCTCCTTGTACAACTGGATTACTACTTACTGCAGTTGTAAACTGAGGTTCTTGTCCTAATGCTACAAGGGACAAACAAATACTAATAAATAAATATAATATTACTCTTTGTTTCATTACCAGTTTTTCTCTGTCTTGTTAGACTTAGATTTTAATTTTCTTAGTTTCTTTTGTAATTCCTTTTCGTCATTCATCATTGCCTGCAATATTCGTTCAGCGTCTTGTTTTGAAATTTTAGGTTTCTGACCGCTTTGCGCTTTGTCTTTATCACCTGTTTTATTTTCATCTTGCTGACCATCATTACCATCCTTTTTATCGTTTTCCTGATCCTTATTCTTGTCTCCTTTTTGCTTGTTTTGGTCTTGCTTATCTTTGTTCTTTTCGTCTTTATTCTGACCGTCCTGATCTTTATTTTTATCGCCGTTTTTGTCCTTATTTTGGTCTTGTTTATCTTTATTCTGGTCGTTTTTATCTTTGTTGTCTTTGTTCTTATCCTTATTCTTGTCTTGCTGTTGTTGTTTTCTTAGCATTTCTCTGGCATAAGCAAGATTATATTTAGTATCATCATCCTTAGGGTTGTTCTTTAGTGCATTTATATAAGCATCTACACTTTCTTGATATTTTTTATCTTCTAGAAGCGAGTTTCCTAGATTGTGAAAGACTTTAGAAAGCTCTCTTTTCGAGAAATTCTCTCCTGAAAGTTCCTTGTATTTGTCCATTGCTTCTTGGTAGTTGCCTTGTTTGTATAGCGAATTAGCCAAATTGTATTTTGCTATACTTGAATTAGGATCCTTTTCTAAAGATTTTCTATAATCAATCTCGGCATCTTTGTAATTATTACTCTTGTAGCTATTGTTCCCATTGTATATATATTTACTAGCATCTTCTTGTGAATACGCAGAAGTACTAATAAATAGAAATAGGGCTATGATTATGCTTAATTTAGTCATTATCTTCTCCTACTATTTTTTTCAATGTGAATGTCTTATTCTTTCTATCGTTTATTAACATGTCCAAAACTAACACAAAGAGAGCAAAGAAAAATACATATTGGAATCTATCTTCAAAATCAGTAAAAACTTTTGCTTCGAATTCAGTTTTTTCCATTTGGGCAATGTCATCTATCAAATCACTTAAGTTGAAATCTCCACCAGAAGCACGGACAAAATTCCCACCTCCGATAGATGCCAATTCTTTGAGCATGTTTGCATTCAATTTTGAAACAACGGTTTTACCGTCACTATCTGTGAAATATCCTCTTTCTTGGCCATTTACTATATTCGGTATAGGACCTCCGTCAACTGAGCCCATACCAATAGTATGTATAACAATGCCTTTTTCCTCAGCTTTTTTTGCTGCACTTAGAGCATCATCTTCATGGTTTTCACCATCTGTTATTATTATCATAACCTTATTCACTTTCTCATCTTCTGAGAAAGATTTCATACCTAGATCGATTGCACTACCGATTGCTGTACCTTGCTTTTCTATCAAATCAGTATTCATTGTAGAAACCATTAGTTTAGCAGCTGAATAGTCAGTAGTCAAAGGTAGTTGCAAAAATGAATCACCAGCAAATAGTACAATACTTATCTTATCTTGTTTCAAATCATCTATTAGTCGCTTGATAGCTGATTTAGCTCTTTCTAATCTATTAGGACGAATATCCTCTGCTAACATACTATTAGAAATATCTACTGCTATTACTACCTCTATACCTTCTCGTTTTACCTCTTTCATTTTAGTACCTAGCTGAGGGTTAGCTAGACCAAATACCATTAGTGAAAATGCTATGAGTAAAAGAATGAATTTCAAACTATTTTTGAAAGTAGATACATTAGGTGCTAGTCTAGTTAGTGCAGTTTGATTAGCAAATTTAGCTAAAAGCTTTTTCCTTCTAGTTCTATATATAACATAAAAAAGCACCAAAATTGGCACTGCGAATAAGATATATAGATATATTTCGTGTTCTAGTTTTAACAATGTCTTAGTATTGATTAAATTGATTACAAAATTATGAATTAAAGTTATTTTAGTCAATATTTGCAACATTATGTAACGAATAACACTACTCATTTGTTATAGTATAACATGAAAAAATTTATTTTTATATTTATTCTATTGTTCATATCTGGTATTCTCTTCAGCCAAGAGAAATATCATAATAATGCAATTTATGTGAAGTACTCTGATAGCAAGGGTAATAAGCTTCAGTCGAATTCTTCAAACTATCGTATTACGCCAGCTTTTGATATTAGTAGATACAAACAATTAGACCACTCTGTAAAAGTAGATTCATTACTCCATGAATTGAGTAAGGTTATGATTATTACCTTTGAATTTCCAATTGACCCTGTAAAAATGGCGAAGCTGTATTCTATAAAAAAAGGAGTGGAGTATGCAGAACCAATTCCTAAGAGTTATGTATTCGCTGATGAAACAAATGATCCAGATTTGAATCAATTATACCATCTGTATCTTATAGAAGCGTTCGAAGCGTGGAAACTAATGAATGGCGATACAGTTATCATAGGAGTTGTAGATACTGGAATAGATTTCGATCATGAGGATCTACAAAATCAAGTATGGTACAATTCTGGAGAAACGGGAAAAGATGAGTTTGGTAACGATAAAACTTCTAATGGGATAGATGATGATGAAAATGGATTTGTAGATGATTGGCGTGGATGGGATTTTGGTTCAGAGAGTGGATACGATAATGACCCGACTTATGGAGGAGACCATGGCGTCCACGTGTCAGGTATAGCTGCCGCTCAAGTCAATAATAGTATTGGTATGGCAGGAGTGATGCCTTTGGCTAAGATACTCCCGGTGAAAATAGGACCTGATTTCGGGTTGGATAATTCTGTTTACAATGAATATGAAGGTTTGCTCTATGCCGCTATGATGGGAGCAGATGTGATAAACTGCTCTTGGGGTGGTACGGGGTATTCTCAAACTAATGCGACCGTAGTGACTGCTGTTGATGAATTGGGAGCACTGATTGTGGCCGCCGCTGGTAACAATAATCGTAATCAAGCTTTTTATCCTGCTTCTTACGATGGAGTTTTGTCTGTCGCATCGTCTGCGGATGATGATGTTCGTTCAGGATTCTCTAATTATAACACTAGAGTTGATATTTCGGCACCTGGTACTTTTATCTACTCGACAGTTCCAGATAATGAATACGATTTCAAAAGTGGTACTTCTATGTCGTCACCAGTTGCCGCTGGAGCTGCAGCGGTACTTCGTTCGCAATACCCTGACTATACTCCACAACAAATCAGATCATTAATGATAGTAAATACGGACAATATTGATGAGTTGAATCCTAATTTTGAGGGACTTATCGGTAGTGGACGATTGAATCTATATAAGTCTGTAATAAGAGAACACAGTATTGCGATAAACTTAGTTGAAGATATTATTTTTGCCGATAGCCCTTCTGGTGTAATAAATGCAGGTTCTAAAATCAAGCTAGATTTGATATTCGAGAATATACTTGACGATATAGATAATTTACAGATAGTAATCGGTAATGATGCTTTAGTTGAAGTTGAGGTTAATAATACTTTTTTTGAATTTAATAATATCACGACAGGGGAGAAATTTTCTATTGAAGACAAAATAGAAATAGCATTATCAGAAGATACTCCTGAAAATTACAATTATAATATTAAGATTACTGCTTTTAGTAATGGAGAAAGAATTCAAGATTTCTACATTAGTTTAATAGCTAATCCTTCGTATCTGAATCTTCAAAATGATGAGATAGCTATGACAGTTACAAGTGATGGTAACCATGGCTATAATGACTTTTCGGAGAATATTCAGGGCTTAGGTTTTCAATACAAAGGCGCTTTGGAATTGATGTTCGAAGGTGGGTTTATGATGACTAAAAAAGGTGAAGATTACGTAGCAGACGGCATAAGAAATCGTGCCGGCGTTAAGGACAATGATTTATTCTCATTAGAGAAAATCAGTAACAAAGACTATGGTTCATACTCTGTAATTAGTTCTAACTTTACCGACAAAGTAATAGGTGGATTCGGCAACCACGACTCATTGGCATTAGGTATAGAAGTTCGACATGAAGCCTATTTATTCAATGATGCTAATCTTAAAAATAGTATATTACTTAGATATGTGCTTCATAATAAAAACTCATTTGATATGGATTCTATTTACGCAGGGCTTTTTTATGACTGGGATATAAGTGACGGAGGCCATAAAGACATTATTAGGTTTGATACAACGGACATAACGGGTTATGCAGAGATAGTGGATGAAATAGACTCTCCAGTTATAGGCGTTCACCTACATTCGGAGTTACCATTTAATTGCTACGCTATTGACAATGCTGCTTTTCAAGAAGAGATGGGTATATATGATGGATTCTCTGATACAGAAAAGCAAATGACAATGACATCTGGTAAAGCAAGACTTAGTAGTAGACCGAACAAAGATGGTTCAATGGTTATATCTGCGGGACCAATATTTATACCTTCAGGCAAAAAGGCAGAAATACTATTCAGTATAAATGCAGCTAATAGTGAGACAGTTATTCGTGAGAATATTAGTAGATTGGATGAGAAATTAAAAACTTTCGATTTGCAATCTAAAGTTGAATCGAATAGACTTATTAGTATTGAAAAGTTATATCCAACTCCAGTAGCTAAGAATAGAACGGTTTCTGCTTATATAAATTCAGATTTGTTTGCAGATGTTGAGTTAAAGGTCTTTGATTACAGAGGAAGAATAATACTTGACCTTGGAAAAAGAAAACTAATTCAAGGATATAATCCAATTGAGTTCAATACTGTTGGTTTATCACAAGGCGCTTATTATTTTGGAGTAGTCAAAGATGGAGAGTTATTCTCCTATCCTTTTACTGTCATCGATGAGTAATATTTTATTAGTCAACTTCTTTATTAATGCTTCAAAATCATCTTGATAATCGTCTTCTAGTCTTGCTTCTTCTGTACGTATAATGCTCAGGTTACCATCTTTCAACTCAGTCAAAACTAGCTTTACTTGTGCGTGACTTTTTACTCTTTTAATAGAACCAAAGATAAAATGTTCAACGGCAAAAG
>JAUHXN010000249.1 GCA_030426865.1 bacterium
AGAATAGGGAAGAGCTAATAGATTTGGTAAATGATTTTGTTAGGATATTGGAGTGAGGGTTTACTTAAAAGCGATTGATATTCACTTACTTTTTAATTAGTGTAAATTCATTTACTTTAATACCTTGAGGGTCAATTAAATAAAATTTAACTGTTTCAAGAGATTTTAATTTTAATGTATCGCTATGTTGTAATTGATAATTCAAGATAAAATCTTCTTCTATTCCATTTCCACCGAGATATGATGGCTTTTCGGAAAAATCAGGAAAAAATAATTTATAATCCATGTGTTTTATTATAAAATGAAATCCATTTTCTAAATTAATTAAAAATTCTGGTTGGAAAATCTCAACATCGGCTCGTATGAATATATTATAGAATGATGCAATACCGTAAGCACTCCAAATTCCATTAATTGTATATATTTCATCATTTATTTTAATAATCGAATCCAATAGTTTATAATCAGAAATAAAAGTTCCATTTGACTTTGAATCATCTCAACTGATTGGCACTTCAGCTGTTCTGATTGTTGCAAAATTTATTAGTCCAAATAGTATTAAATATAATACTATTAAAACTAAAACTAGTTTTATTATAATCGGTATTGATAATATATTCATAATTTAATTTATTCTAAGTTTATAATTTCTAATTAATTTAGATTCGATTATATCCAGATGTTCAATCGATTCCAACAATTCTCGGTCTTCAATACTGATTGTATCGAGAAACTTAGAAATTCTTAAAATATTTGTATCAAATACTAATGATAAACTATTAGAATTTCTAATTTTATATTCACTAAGACTATCCAGTATATTGATATCATTAAAATAGCAGATATGATAATTTAAATAATTCAAGTCATTCTCTATATATTTAGTATTTAGACTGATATGAATTTTGAAGTTCTCTTTTGGTTTAATTCTATAAAATAAAGGAACACTTGAAAGTATAGACTCTAAGTAACATCCAGGAATACTAATTTTCTGGAATTTATGTTCAAACTTCGAAAAATGTAGTTTATTGCTAACAAAATCAGTACTCCAAATATTGAACTGGTCTCTATTTTTAAGACTACTACCATTTAGAATAAACCAATCATTTACGAGGATAAACATATCATTTTCTGAAGTATTTTCTATCATAATAGAATCATTATAATATTCCGTTATCTTCTGTGAATTACCTGAATCACCATAAAATTCCGTTGTTTTTTGTGATACTTCGGAATCACAAGAAACTAGATAGAGTACTAGAAAAAGCGTTATACTAATTGTTATTTTCAAACTATTATTCTCTTGTTCTAAATATACTAATACCTAATCTACATTTTATTCTTGAAATTTTATAGTAATATGAGAGATGAGGATAAAGTATAGAAACAAAAAAAGGTCTTTACAATTAAGTAAAGACCTTTTTATGTACCGGAGGAGGGACTTGAACCCCCGACACCTGGATTATGATTCCAGTGCTCTAACCAGCTGAGCTACTCCGGCAAAAATTTCGAATGCAAAAATAAGAAAATTTTAAGAACTTTCAAGCATTCTTTTTATATCATCTCGTAATTTTGCTGCTAATTCGTAATTTTCTTCTTTAATTGCCTTGTCAAGCTTACCTTGAAGCTGTTGCAATTTTGATTGACCTACTAGAGATTCATCTGTAGTATTTTTAATAGTTTCATTTGATTCATCATCAAAATCATCAGTTGCTTCTACAGCATTCTCGTCTAATATATAAGAATCAATAAAGATAGGGCAGTTAAACCTTACAGCCATTGCTATAGCGTCACTTGGTCTTGCGTCTATTTCTATTCCAGAATTCTTCAATATCAATTTCGAGAAGAAAGTACCTTCTTGTAAATCATTTATATATATTTCATCAATTTCATCATTCAAATCAACTATAATTCTTTTGATCAAATCGTGTGTCATTGGTCTCGGAGTAACAATACCCTCTATTTCCAATGCAATAGCTTGAGCTTCGAAAGCACCAATAATTATAGGTAACCTTCTGTCACCAGAATTTTCCTTTAATATAAGTGCAAAAGCATTGTTACTTGCAGTGCTTGCAGAAATACCTAGTACTGTTAGTTCGATTCTATCCATTAATGACGTGCCTTAATTTTTTCAGTTAACTTCGGTAATACTTCGAATACATCACCAACTATACCATAATCAGTAATCTTAAATATAGGTGCATCAGCATCTTTATTTATTGCAACTATGAATTTTGAGCTAGACATACCTGCCAAATGTTGAACAGCACCTGAAATAGCACATGCAACATATAAGCTAGGGGAGACAGTCTTACCTGTTTGTCCTACTTGTTCGCTATGAGGTCTCCATCCAGCATCAACTACTGCTCTGGATGCCCCAACTGCACCACCAAGTGCATTAGCTAAATTTTCAACTAAATTGAAATTCTCAGGCTCTTTTAAACCTCTTCCACCAGAAACTACTATATCAGCTTCTGCTACATCTAGTTTACCTTCATTTTTAGATATACTAGTTATCTTCACTGATTTCGATTTATCATCTAATGTAGGTGTAAACTCAGAATAATTAGCTTCCGTTCCTTCAGCTATTACCTTAGCAGTAAATACGTTAGGACGTAAACTTAATACATTATTAGCTGTGTTTATTTTTACTTTTGCTTGTGCTTTACCAGCATAAACTGGTTTAGTAGCTACTATATCAGAACCATTTACTTCCAGTCCAACACAATCAGAAACATACCCAGCCTCTAATTTTACAGATACCCTAGGCGCTACTTCTTTTCCAATAGAATCAGCAGCAAATAGTACTGTATCAAAAGAATTTTGTTGTGCATAATCAGAGATTATCTTTGATAAAGCAGGTGCTTCACCTTTTATTGAACTTTCATTTGCATTTACTGCATTACTTGCACCATATTTACCAGCAGATTTCAAAGCTGATTCACTTGCATTTAAAGCTATTGCTGTTATATTATCAGAAGAAGTAAGCTGATTAGCAGCAGTTATTGCCTCGCAAGAGCTTCTTTTTAAACTTCCATTGTGTTCTTCTACTAAAACTAATACTTTCATTTTTACTCCTTATATAACTTTTGCATCTTCATGTAACAATCTTACTAATTCATCTATATCCGCATCGCTACCAGTTAATATTTTACCTGCCCTTGCTTTTTCAGGAAGAGTCATTTCTAATATTTCTGTTCGTAGTGGAGTCTCTATTGCTTCTTTAACTTCAATAGGTTTTTGTTTCGCTTTCATGATTTGTGGTAACTTAGGGTATCTTGGTTCTTTAATACCTTTTTGTACACTTATGATAGCTGGTAAACTAGTCTCAAATGACTCTTTACCACCCTCTATGTCCTTTTCACCTGTGATAGAACCATCAGCATAGTTGATTGAAGAAACTACATCTACAGAAGGTAAATCTAATAACCCACCTAATAGAGACGAAATTTGGAATGAATCAAAGTCTATACTTTGTTTACCTAAAAATATAATATCAGGATTTAGATCTTTTGCTACATTTGCTATATTGTTAGCAACATAGAATGAATCTTTTTCTAATTGATTAGCTTTAACATGGATAGCTTTATCAGCACCCATAGCTAATGCAGTTCTTAGTACATCAGTTGCCTCATCTCCAGCTACTGTAAGTACGGTTAATTCACCACCTTTACTTTCTTGTAATTGAATTGCTTCTTCTAAAGCATATTCATCATAGGGGTTTAATATAAATTTTACGCCTGCAGTCTCTACCGACTTATTATCACCTGCTACCTTGATTTTTGCAGCTGTGTCAGGAACTCTTGATACACATACTAATATGTTCATTTGTTATTCTTCCTAAATTTTATTTCATACAGATTACAAATATAAATATTATTAATTATAAATGCAGATTTGTTATTATTTCTTTTTGAATTCTTCTTTCAAATATTTGCCTGTAAGACTCTTTTTATCTTTTATTATTTCCTCTGGGGTACCTTCGAAAATAATTTCTCCACCTTCGTCACCTCCCAAAGGTCCCATATCTATTATCCAATCAGCAGCATGTACTACATCTAAATTATGTTCTATAACTACAATCGTATTACCTTTATCAGCTAATTTATTAAGTAGTGATAGTAGTAAATTAATGTCTTCGAAGTGAAGACCAGTTGTAGGTTCGTCAAGTAAATATAAGGTTTTACCAGTACTATTTTTTGATAATTCAGTTGCTAATTTTACTCGTTGAGCTTCACCACCAGATAGAGTGGGGGATTGTTGACCTAAAGTTAAATACCCGAGTCCTACATCGTTTAATACAGATAATTTTCTTTTGAGTTTAGGTATTTCATTAAAAAACAATAATGCCTCTGATATAGGCATAGCTAATACTTCCGCGATAGACTTCCCTTTATATTTCACTTGCAACGTTTCGCTGTTATATCTATCACCATTACAAACATCGCAAGTAACAAATACATCAGGTAAGAAGTTCATT
>JAUHXN010000250.1 GCA_030426865.1 bacterium
ATGTTATTTCCGTTCTTTTTCCATTGATAAGTAAGGTCTTTTACGTCTCCACCTGGGTTTTCTGCCGTAACCGTAAGTGTAACACTCTCTTCTTCAAATACTTCTTTGTTTGTAGGTTGACTTACAATAGTAGGAGTTGAGTTTATATTTAGCATTACTACATCAGAAAATAACTTAGTACCACAAGTACCAATTAACTCCAATTTATAATTACCTGCATCAGAGGCCATCGCTTCATTTATATTATATTCGCGTGAGGTCGCACCCGTTATTCTATTATCATCTTTATACCATTGGAATGCTGATATAGAACCATCAACTTGAGCTGTAAGTTTTACCTCTGCCCCCTCACATCCATTTACTGAATTTGGCTGAGTAACAAATTTAGGTTCTTTATTAATAATTACTTTTGCTACAGATGAGCTTATTTCGTTCCCACACTTCTCACTAGTTACTATAAGAGTATAATCACCTTCATCAGATGATTGTAAACTATTAATAACATAAGTTGAGTTAGTAGCCCCAGTTATTGGTTGTCCATTTTTTCTCCATTGCAATGAAGAAAATTCTCCTTCTACAGCAGCAGCTAGAGTAATAGAACTACCTTCACATCCAGACTTGCTAGTTGGTTGAGTAGTGAAATTTGGTGCTAAGAATACGTCTAATTTGGCTTTTGCTGAAACGATTTGCTCACCACAAGAAGTAGTAATAGCACAATCATAATCTCCAGCATCACCTATAACAGAGCTTGAACGTGTGTATGTCGCCTGCGTAGCTCCATTTATATTTGTCCCATTTCTTCTCCATTGGTATTGATGACCAGAGCCAGAAACTACTACTGACATTGCAAATGATTCCCCTGTACAAACTTCATCAGCTACTGGTTGAGTAGTTATAGTAGCTTGCCCAGCCAAAGCGAAAGTATTATTCGATACATCATTTCTAGTAGATTTGGAGGCATCGCTTATTCTTATTTGATTGTTAGAACCAGGAGTAACGCCTTGAGGAATTGCCCAGCTAAAACTACCTGTAGATGCAGAAGTGCTAGGTGTAATAACATTCCAATTCGTACCATTATTAGTAGAATATTCAATCTTAACGTTTTCTATTCCATCGGATTTCCATGTAATACTCTGAGTAGTTCCGACGCACCAGTTCTCTCCTCCATTAGGAGCTGAGACAGTTACACCCGCAACTGTGACTTTTTGTGTTGTGAATTTATTCCATTGATCACCAGAAGCATTACCATTATCGTTTACAGCATTTGCCACACCTCGAATCCAATATTCACCGTGAGCAGCAGGAGCTGTCCATTCAAATTTAAAATCGAATTTACCACTATTCAAAGATTGTTCACCGTCGTGAGTTACTTCACCGCTTTGTATCTTAGTACCTGAGCCAGCTGCCAAAGTTCCAATATTAGAACCGCCAGTTTCAGATGTTTTTACACCTACGTTCATACCAGCTTTGCTCATCGAGGAATTATCAACTGCTACAGTAAATTCAGTAGTTGAATTTGGGTCAACTGTAAATGATCCACTACCACTTGTAAGAGAAACTTTTGTGCTACTATTGGCAGATCCATGACATGAACAACCATCTGTATTTCCTGTTTTACCAGCACTCCAAGCTATAGCAGAATAGGTAAGTCCCGAGAGGATTAGGAGAAAGATTAAAGAGTTTATTTTTATTAAATGTTGTCTATAAAAGTTCATAAAAAAATCCAGTTTATTGATAAATATATTTACTCCAATAACAAGATTTTCATTCAATAGTTACACAGACAACTATTCAATTTATGCGTTAAAATGTCACTTATACGCATAATCGCAAAAAAAATCCGAATACTAATTCTAATATTCGGATTTCATTTAATTTCTATATTATGATTTTCTTAGAAGCTAATCTCAGTTCCTACGAATAAACCTTCGTTTAATTCTTGTTGAATAAACTGATAGTCTCTCACATAGTTTCTTGAGTATCCAATGACTATTGGGAAATTAGTCAGCCCACCTAAAGTTGTTGCTAACCCAGCCTCCATTCTATAAGATGGGTTACTGCCTAATAGTACTTGAGCATTTACAAATGTATCAAAGTAGCTGTTAGCAAGTAAACTAGTAAATGTGGGAGTATATTCTAAACCTCCACCAACGAATATAGGGTTCTTCAAGTTTGAATTAGAGTTTTGGTCATACCAAGATAAACCAGCTGAGATTACCCCTCTTAAATCCGTAGCGAAATAGTTTGTCAAGAAACTCACATCAAATAATCCAGAATTCAAATTATTCGATGTTGCTTTAGTTCTAATAATAGTCAAATAATCTCTAGTATAGCTTAACCCACTTGTATTAATAGTCTTACCTTCAAGGAAAATATTATTATTAACTAGAATTCCAGTTTTTCTTGTAGTTATAATATTTGCATTCCAAGTCGAGACCATCTCACTCTTGTTAGAGTTAGACTCAGGTATTACATTTTCATTAAATAGAGAGTTGTCATTATTATTTACATTTGACTCAAATGTCTTATTCGATGAAATATCAGTATTTCTAGAATTACTGTTTATATCAGATATAGTTCTATTGTTAGAAGTCGTCTGTCTGAAATTAGAAGTACTCGTTTGGATAGAATTTCTTTCAGTATTATTATCTATAGAGATATTAGAATTAGCAGCTTGGTTTTCACTTGCTTCTTCGGCGAATTGATCATCTTCTATAATAATATTATTATTATTTGCTTTCTCAAAAGAGCTAACAATTGGAACATTGTTATTCGTATTCACATTATTAGTATCTACATCATTCAACGAATAGAACATAGTGAATGTAAGTAGCGAAGCAGAAACTGCCGCTACCATAGATACTATATTCGCTATTTCAGTTGACATACTTGTCAACGAAGGAGCACTAACAGCCAACGGAATACCCAGGGCTAAGAACACATTGTCCTTTGCTTTTTTGGGAGGCACGAACTGTTCATCATCTTTACGAATCGCATCGCTAATTTCAGTAAGACGATCCATCTCCGCCTGCATCTCAGGACTCGATTCTATCATCTTAGTGACTTCAGCAGCTTGTTCGCTCGACAATTCCCCATCAAGTAGCTGGGTAATTAGTTCTAAGTCGTTATTTGTTAAGTTATTCATTATTTTCGTGTTTATTCAAATCAACCAAATATGGCTCTAATATGTCCTTAATTTTCTGTTTAGCTCGATATATTCGAACTTTAACATTTGTAAGAGAAGTATCAGTAATGTCAGCTATATCCTGATAAGAAAGACCTTCATACTCTCTTAGTATAAAAACTTCTTTGTAATCTTCAGGCAAAGTTTCCATAGCCATCTTAATAAGGCCTAATAGTTCATTATCATCTTTGTTATCATCTCTGACGAACATATAATCTTCGTAGCTGACTAATGGCTTTTTCTTTTTCTGAGTATTCACACACAAATTACGTGCAATCGTCAGAATAAAAGCCGGCACGTTAGTCATCTCCCTGTCACTATTAGAGCTTTTATACAATCGTATGAAAGTTTCTTGCAATACATCCTGTGCTTCTTCTTTATTACCAAGGAACCGACGGCAATAGGCAAAAACTCGAGGAGAATGTCTATCATACAACTCGGAAAAGGCATTATCTGCCAACTTGCCCCGTGATTGTACTAACTCAAACAGCTCCGGGTCACTATATTTGTCAAGTTTTGAACCCATTACTAATACAATAACAATAATTATTTAAAAATGTTACAAAGGCAATACTATTCTGGGATATTTTCCCATATATCAGTCAATATTTCACTGAATGAATAAAAACCTTTTTTGTTGTGTACCCAATTAGCAGCCAAAAGCGAGCCAAGTGCAAAACCAGTCCTATTTTTTGCGTTGTGAGTCAACTCTATACTATCTGCAAGAGAATCGATATACATAGTGTGTTTACCTGTTATCTCTCCACCTCTAGTAGAAGATACGTGCAACTTACTATTGTCAACCTCACCATTTATTGCATTATATTCGGTACCCGTTTTTCTATCTACGTTACTTGTTATTATTTTACCCATTATCTCAGCTGTTCCACTTGGGCTATCTTTCTTGCGTTTGTGGTGCAGTTCATGAACCATAACATCATAAGAATCCAAGAAATTCACCAATTTTGATGCGTACTTAACTATTTTGAAATACATCTGAACACCAACAGAGAAGTTAGAGCCCCAAACTAGACCAGTATTATTTTTAGTTACTAAATCATTCATTTCATCTTTTCTATCATACCACCCAGTAGTACCTACTACTACGGCCTTACCCTTTGCAGATAGTATTTTTATATTATTAATAACCGTATCGGGATATGTAAAATCAATTGCTACATCAAAATCATAATCCTCTTCAGCATCTATTGGATTGTTTTCATCGAAAATATCTGTAATAAAATAACCTTTATCCTTTGCTAATTTCTCTATTACCCTTCCCATCGC
>JAUHXN010000010.1 GCA_030426865.1 bacterium
TCGCTCTACAATCCTTGTGCTTAGCCTTTCTTATCAATACCACATTGCTATAATTTCTTTTCATTTCTCTAGTTCTTTTTACGCTGTCATTTTTAATATTATCAAAACTATTTTTCTTCCTTCCATTGCCTAGTTGTCCATTTTCGCTTCCTCGAATGCATGTCATTCCAAACGTAGCTTGGGAATCTCTATTATATTACTTCATTCCGTGAGATTGCCCATGCCGTTGGCTTGGCAGGCACGTCACTTTGTTCTTCGCAATGACATAAAAATTCCTTCAAAGACCACGGTCGCTGTGCGGAGACGAAGTACCGCCCACTAGAACGGAGTGCTCGCCCACTCGCGAACCCTAATCGCTTCCTTGTGGAGGGTTTTCGGTGGATGATTCATTATATAATGTTTTATCTTTAAAGTCTACTTTACTTTTTTGAGAGTTATTTAAATCAATAACATTCTCTAACAATTTTAAAAATTGTTTTACGATTATTAGCAGAGCATTATTATCACTAGAAATTTCTAGTATTTTCTTAATATACTCTTTATAAGTTAAATTATTAAAAGGAGAAATCTGATTTTCATTAACTACTATTTCTAATTCTATATATTCATTTAATTGCTTTTTAACATTTACTATTGTATTCATATCATCAATTCTCACAGAATAAATAACAGAAACCAAAAAACAGTTGATAGAGGTCTCAAAATATCCATTATTCCTGCTATTAATACCTTGGTGATAGAAATCGATAACTTTACTTTCTAAATCAATTTTCTCTAATTCTTTATCAATTTTTCTAGTTAATTTTTTAGTCTTTTTCTTTAACTTTTTCTTATTTTCAATTTTCATTTCTATTATGAGTTCACTTTTAAGAGAATCTAATTTTTCTTTATACTTTCTATCTTGCTCCTTAAATTCCTTGTCCCTTTTTCTTTTAGCATAATAAGGCAATACACCTAACACAATTGTTATACCTAAACCAAATAACCATAAAAGTAAACTCATATAACTATCATAAGTACTATGAATAGTGTTTATATGTTGTCCCATATCAAGTTGTGAGATTGAATCTAGTTTATTTTGAATATAAACTGTATCTATACTATATATTGTGTCTCTCATAATCTCCTTTCCCCCACCGATACTTCGACTTCGCTATTAGATTAGCTCAGTGACCAAGCTCCACTAGGGTGCGAAACGACCTTTAAGAAGGGCGAAACTGCTTCACTAGTGGGCGTAGAGCAGTAAGATAATGGCGTAGAACCATTTCTTAAAGGCGTAAGGGGGTAAAAGAATGGCGTAAGCCACTGGGATAATGGCGTAATGCCTTGGGATAATAGTTTTAATCGGTGTTTTGTCATATTGGTCCTGCTTCTATGATTAAAATAGAAAAAAGTAAATTACTAATAAATCAAAGAAAATGAAATTTTATTTGATAAATAGTTTGTGGGGTGATGAAATCAAAGATGGAGTTTACCTTTATGAATTATCTACTTTGCTATGAGAATTAATACCAATAATTTTTTGTTAAATATTTCAAGGTTTTATTTATGAACTTCACACTATATTAACCCACAGCTTATAGTAAACTAACATGGAAAGTGAATTTTTGTATATTTAGAATTATCAAAGTATTAATAATGCAGAAGGTCACTTTAAAGAATCTAATAGAAAGTGTGTCTCCAGACAGTAGATCATCACGTATTCTACTAAAATATAGTTGGATAGAGAATATAATCAACAAGTTTCTTAGTTTTAATGAAGTCAATAGGTTTTTAAGAAGAACTGAAAACTGGTCTGGGATTGAATTAATAGAAGAACTGTTTGACTATATTGATTTCTCTTTTACTACAACTCATAAAGATAAACTAAAAATACCATCCGAAGGACGATTAATAGTAGTCGCTAACCACCCTCTAGGAGGATTGGACGCCTTGTCACTTATATGTAGTATACACGAAGTACGTCAAGATATCAAGATATTAGCAAATGAAATGCTAACAAATATTGAACAGTTAAATGAGTTCATAATACCAATCGATGTCTTTTCGAAAGGCTTGAAAAAAAGTACAATCGTATCTATCAATAAAGCAATGATCGAAGAAAAAGTACTAATAATATTTCCTGCAGGTGAAGTCTCGAGATTGAAATCTGGAAAAATAAAAGACGGAGATTGGTCGAAAAGTACAATTAGTATTGCAAAGAAATATGGTGCCCCAATCTTACCAGTATTTATAAAAGCTCAGAACTCCATACTTTTCTATATAGTTTCTAAATTAAATAAGAGGATATCTACAGCTCTATTACCAAGAGAAATATTTAAAAAATCTGGTGAAAGAATAGGAATTAGAATTGGCGATATTATCCCAAGTGTTGCAATAAGTAACTACATGAAAGACAAGCAACTAATAAAATTACTTAAGAAGCATGTTTATCAGATAGGTAGAGATAAAAAAGGTATCTTTATGACTGAGAAAAATGTTGTTCATCCTCAATCTCAGAAGTCAATTAAAATTGAACTAAATATGTCTAAAATTTTATTAAATATTGACAGTAAGAGTAAAATATATTGTACTAACTATAAAACTAGTAAAACTGTTATTAATGAACTCTCTAGACTAAGAGAGTTGACATATAGAAAAGTGGGAGAAGGAACTGGAAATAAATCAGATAAGGATAATTATGATAAAATTTGTGATCATTTGATATTATGGAATAATGAAAATATAGAAATAATAGGATCATATAGATTAGGTGACCTTTCAGAGATAATAAAAGTTCATGGTTATAATAAAATTTATAATTCCGAATTGTACGAATTTACACCTGAATTAGAAATTATATTACAAAATACATTAGAACTTGGTAGAAGTTTTATTCAACAAAAGTATTGGAGAACTAACGCATTAGATCATCTTTGGCAAGGAATAGGAAAATATGTTATTGAAAAACCACATATTAAATACTTGTTTGGTGCCGTAAGTCTTAGTGACACTTATTCTGAATTGGCAAAGAACTTAATAGTTTCTTATTATAAGAAGTGGTATTCTGATTCAAAAAATAACTATTTAATTCCAAAGTATAAGTTTGAAATATCTAGACTTTCATATAAAAGTATATATACAACATTAAATGGAAATGACTATAAAGAAGATTTTTTTAATTTAAAGCAAGCATTAGCTAAACTTGGCTATACTGTGCCGATATTATTAAGGAAGTATACTGAATTATGCGAATATGGAGGAGTGAAGTTCCTTGGTTTTGGTATTGATAAATCCTTTAACAATTCCATTGATTGTGTTGTGCTATTAGATTTAGATAAAATCAAACCCGAATTTAAAGATAGGTATTTTAAGGAAGCTCAAAATGAAGTATCTTTATTCTAATAAAAAAGCCAATCACTCTTAAGTTGATTGGCTTTAACGCTTTAGTACTATTCGAAAGACTACTCTTGTTCAGCTAACCATCTTTCCGCATCTATAGCAGCCATACAACCCGTTCCTGCTGCCGTAATAGCCTGTCTATAAACATGATCTTGAGCATCTCCACAAGCAAACACACCATCTACATTTGTATAAGTAGATTTATCTTTTGTTAAAATATAACCTACTTCGTTCATATCTATGATACCTTCGAATATATCTGTATTGGGTTTATGTCCAATCGCGATAAATGCTCCGCCACCTTCGTAGAAAGTAACTTCACCAGTATTTACATCTTTTAAATTAAGACCAGTAAGCTTTTTAATACCATTAGTTGTTTCTCCAATATATTCATCAACTACAGCATTTTCAATAAATTCAATTTTAGGGTGGTTTTTTGCTCTTTCAAGCATTATTCTAGAAGCTCTATAATTTTCACTTCTATTAACAACAGTTACTTTTTGACCATATTTAGTTAAGAAAAGTGCTTCTTCCATAGCCGTATCTCCCCCACCAATAATGAACAGATTTTTTTCTCCGTTGAAAAAGAATCCATCACAAGTAGCGCAAGCAGAAATTCCTGATCCCCAATAAGTTTCTTCACTAGGGATGTTTAGTAATTTTGCTGTAGCACCAGTAGATATTATAACAGCATCAGCTGTGTAATCACCTTTTTCTGTTGACATTTTGAATGGTCTTTCAGAGAAATCTACTTTATTTACCGTTTCAAATATCGACTTTGTACCAAACCTCTGTGCTTGCTTTCTAAGTATATCCATCATTTCCGGTCCTTGTATCCCATTTACAAAACCTGGATAGTTTTCTACTTCAGTAGTTATAGTTAACTGACCGCCTGGTTGCATACCTTCAAATACAACTGTTTCTAAATTAGCTCTTGATGCATATAAAGCTGCTGTTAATCCTGCTGGACCAGAACCTATGATAATTACTTGATGATGTGTTGACAATTCGTTTTCTCCTATTCTTAAAATTTAATTTTCTAATTGACGATTTTAAAGTCTTTTTATTAATATTCTATTTAGAGTTCTTTTCTAACTCTAGTATATTTCTTTTTATGCCGTAGTGTTTTGGTCTTTTCAGTGGACTTTTGATGTATCTTTCTTTGAACTCATCTTCTGTATAATTGAATACAGTCTCTTTATCAAGAACAGTTTCTCCATATCGTGGATTTACGAAATCTTCTATTTGAATAGGAACCCTATGATTATTCCAAGGACAGACCTCTTGACAAATATCACAACCGAAAGCCCAACCTTCAAGATTTTCTGAAATATCAGTAGGGAAGCTATCAGATTTTGATTCTATCGTCCAATATGATATACACTTAGTAGAATCTACTACTTTGTCGGATATAATTGCATTTGTTGGACAAGCATCTATACATTTACTACATTTCCCACAATAATCTTTTACTAAATCATCATGTTCAACTTCTAAAGTTGTAATTATAACAGATATAAAAAAGTAAGAGCCTAACTTTTTGTTAAGTAATAAACTATTTTTTCCTTGCCACCCTAAACCGGCTTTTATTCCCCATTGTTTTTCTAATATTGCTCCGGTATCAACGTAATATTTGAATTCTTCATTCGGATATAATGATTTTAACTCGTTACTTATTTTTTTTAATTTTTTGGGGATGTAGTTGTGATAGTCATCTCCCCATGCATATCTAGAAATTTTATTTTCATTAGATTCATGAGTCGTAGATTGATTATAATTATACGCTAATACTATAACAGACTTAGCGTTTTCTTGTATTAAACTTACATCTTCTCTTTTATCGAGATTCTTTTTCATCCACTCCATATCAGCATTATAGCCCAAAGAAAGCCACCCTTTGTAATTCTCTATTTCATTAGAGAGTAATTCATATTTGGCAAATTTAATTTGCGAAAAATTCTCTTTTTCACAAATTCCAATAATATTTGCTTTTTCGTGTAATGAAATCAATTTATTGTCGCCATTTTGGAATTTCTAGTTCTGGCTTTTCTATATATATATCACCATCTTTTTCAAATATTTGATATTTCTTAAGCCGTTTAATTCCTTGATGCTTATTAGTATTCTCACCAGTTTTTAAATCGTAAGTCCAACCATGTGCAGGACAAGTTACAGTACAATCCTTGATAATACCATTATAAATAACAGGTTGATGTTTGTGAGGGCAAATATTTGAAACACAATAATACTCATCATCAATTTTAAATATAGACACTTCCATATCTATATCATCATCGAATATTATCTTTTTTCCTTTTTCAGGAATTAACTCATCGGCACTACAAACTGAAACAAAGAGTTTGCCGTCAATGGTTATTGATTTCATACTTATCCCAAATTTTAGATTATATTACTATAATTATATAGTTTTGCAAGTTATTCAAAAAAATAATTACATAAAAAATATGTTTAAAGAATTGCCAAACAATATCTCTTATCCTGAATTAGAAGAAAGTGTTCTAAAATTTTGGGAAGAGAATAAAATATTTGAAAAATCATTAGATTTAAGAGCTGATAGTAAAAGCTTTACATTTTATGAAGGTCCACCTACTGTAAATGGTAAGCCTGGTATTCACCATATGATGGCTAGGACTATTAAAGATACAGTTTGTAGATATAAAACTATGCAAGGGTATTTTGTCCGAAGACAAGCTGGATGGGATACTCATGGTTTACCTGTAGAAATACAAGCTGAAAAAGAATTAGGTATAAAGAATAAATCTGAAGTAGAGACAGTTGGTATAGGTAAGTTTAATAGTGCATGTAAAGACCTAGTTTATAAGAATATTGAAATGGATGAAGGTTGGAGAACTCTGACTAGCAGAATGGGATATTGGGTTGACCTTGATACAGCATATATAACTTGTACTAATAATTACATAGAATCAGTATGGTGGGCATTAAAGCAACTTTTCGATAAAGATTTAATATTTAAAGGGTTCAAGGTAGTTCCACAATCCCCTACTATTGAAACACCTCTTAGCTCTCATGAGTTATCACTCGGATATAAAGAAGTTAAAGATTTCAATTGTTATATTAAACTAAAAATAACTAGTCCAAAAGTAAAAAGTACAGAAGGAGCTGAATTATTAGTTTGGACAACTACCCCTTGGACACTTTTTTCCAATGTAGCATTGGCAGTTGGAGTCGATATTGAATACGTGTTAGTAAAGAATACAAGAAAAATAAAAGATTCTACTGTCGTTGATAATCTAGTACTTGCAAAAGATAGATTAGAAACTTTAGATGATGAATACGAGATATTAGATACGTTCAAAGGTTCTGATTTAATTGGTACTAAATATGAACAAATATTTCCTTATTTAGATTTAAAAGAAGATGAGCATCCAAATGCTTTATCAATAGTTGAAGGTGATTTTGTTTCAACTGAAGATGGCTCAGGTATTGTACACCTTGCTCCTGCTTTCGGTGAAGACGATTACAGATTATCAAAAGAATTTAATTTACCATTCGTTCAACCAGTATCTCCTAGTGGACATTTAACAGATGAGTTAGGTCCTTTTGCAGGTAGAGCTATCAAAGATTTTGAGTATGAAGATAGAAAGGAAGTCGGAGTTGAGACAGATGTTGTAATCGCATTGAAGATTGCTGGAAAAATCTATCGTTCACAAAAAGATTATTTACATAATTACCCGCACTGCTGGAGAACTGGTAATCCTATAATGTACTATGCACGTGAAAGTTGGTTTATAAAATCACCTGCATACAAACAAAGAATGATTGATTTAAACAAAGAGATTAATTGGCAACCAAAAGAAATTGGTGAAGGTAGATTTGGTAATTGGTTAGAAGATGTAAAAGATTGGTCATTATCGAGAGATAGATATTGGGGTACTCCCCTTCCACTTTGGATAAATGAAAATGATGAAACTGATATAATTGCAGTTGGGTCAATTGAAGATTTGAAAAAAGGAAAATATGAGAATGAAGATGGTACTCTCATAGATATAGAGAATTCTGGTTTTGATATAGATTTACATAGACCATTTGTTGATCATATAATTTTTGAGAAAGATGGTAATAAGTATCGTAGAACTCATGAAGTAATTGATGCTTGGTTTGATTCAGGATCAATGCCTTTTGCTCAAATGCATTATCCTTTTGAGAATAAAGAACTATTTGAAAAATCATTCCCAGCTGACTTTATTGCTGAAGGTATAGATCAAACGAGAGGTTGGTTTTATACACTTCATAATATTTCGACGGCAATTTTTGATAAACCAGCATATAAAAACATTGTAGTAAACGAACTTATTCTAGATAAGAATGGTGTTAAAATGTCTAAAAGATTAGGCAACTCTGTTGACCCATTCGAAATCATGAATCGTTTAGGAGCAGATGCTGTTAGATGGTACTTATTTGTTAATAATCCTCCATGGAATACTACGAAATTTGACTCAGATGGTATCTCTAGAGTTGTGATTGCTGATTTCTTCAGATCTCTTACTCAAACATATAATTTCTTTTCTCTATATGCAAACATTGATAAGTATGATGTTGATAAAGAAGAAGTCCCAATGGATGAACGTCCGGAAATAGATAAATGGATTATATCAAGAGTTAATACTATTGCAAAAGAATATATTAAATTAATGGATGAATATGAGCTAACTAAGGCACATCGATTAATTCAAGAATTTACAATAAATGAACTTTCAAATTGGTATATAAGAAGAAATAGAAGAAGATTTTGGAAAGGAGAAAATGATAATGATAAATTATCAGCTTATCAGACGCTTAGAAGGGTATTTGTAAGAGTCCTACAATTAACTGCTTCTGCAGCTCCTTTTTTAAGTGAAGATCTATATCAAAGATTAAAAAAGAAAGATGAGCCTTTATCAATACATTTGACAGACTTTATGGATGTAAATGAAGAAGCAATCGATACTGAACTAGAAGAACGTATGGATGTAGCTCAAAGAATTGTTTACTTAGCTAGGTCTTTAAGAGAAAAATCTCAGATTAAAACACGTCAACCTTTACAAAAAATACTTATACCTGTATTAACTCCACAGTTTAGAAGAAATATAGAACAAATGGCTGATATTATTAAGGAAGAGTTAAATATTAAAGAAATAGAATATATGACAGATAGTGATTCAGATATAATTAAAAGAAATGTAAGACCTGATTTCAGAAGTATTGGTTCTAAATATGGAAAACAAACAAATCTAGTAGCACAAGAAGTCAAGAAATTTGGTGATAAAGAAATTGCCCAATTAATTAATGAAGGCACTATCACATTGAATATTGCTGGTAGTAATTATACTCTTGACAATAGCGATGTTGAAATATATAATGAAGATATCGAAGGTTGGTTAGTGGCAAATGAAAGAAATATAACTGTTGCATTGGATACTACTTTAACTACTAATTTGAAAAACGAAGGGATAGCAAGAGAATTTGTTAGTCGAATTCAAAATATAAGGAAGGAAAAGGGTTTTGAAGTAACAGATAGAATTCAAATAAAAGTTTCTCCTAATACTGAATTTGAAAAATCTATTTCTGAAATGAAAGATTATATAAAAACAGAAACTTTGGCAGATGAAATTCTATTCATAGAATCAATATCTGAAATTGAAATAATAGATATAGATGAATTGAAACTAAATGTTAAGATTGAAAAAATATAAATGTGTGTAAATTATTTTGTTTTTTAATAAGTAAAGGTTTATAATTGCCTTTTATTATTTGGTAAGAATGATTTTGCTCATTGGAGAAAAAAAATATGGCAAAGAAAACGGAAACAAAAGCAAAAGTCAAAAAGAATTATGACTACGCTAATTATAATGAATCTAATCCTGCTCCTAGGGACCCAAGTATAAGATACTCAGATGAAGAATTAGAAGAGTTTAAAGCAGTTATAATTGATGCTAGAGATGAAGCTTTAGATGAATTATCTATGCTTAAAGATAGAATTGATGATTTGAATGAATCTGATAATGCTGAAGAGAGTATGATTTACTCAATGCATATGGGAGATCAGGGGTCTGAAGCACAAGAAAAAGAAAAAACTTATGCCCAAATTCATCGTATTAATGAATATATAAAAAAACTAGATGATGCCTTGAGTAGAATTAATGAAAAAACTTATGGCATTTGTAGAGTTTGTGGAATTTTAATTGCTAAACAACGTTTGCTAGCTGTCCCAATTACTACATTATCTGCATCTTATAAGATAAGAAAAGAATGTCCGATAGATGGAATAGATAAAATTGAGGCTCGAAACGTTTAATTTCGAGTTTACTTATTAAATGAAACAAAATACCAAACTACTATTTATAGTATCAATCTTATTAATTGTATTAGATCAAGTAACTAAATTCCTTATAAAGGGATTTAGTTTTCTTGGTTTTAGCTCCGAAGGTTTTGGTTATGGTGAAAAAGTAGAAGTAATTGGCAAAGCTATCCAGTTCACTTTTGTTGAAAATCCAGGTATGGCCTTTAGTATTGAATTTGGTGCAGGTAAAATATTTTTAAGTTTATTTTCAGTAATTGCATCAATATTACTAGTGCTCTATATTAGAAATATTGGTGATAAACCAACCGGATACAAAATATCTATTTTACTGATATTCGCTGGCGCAACTGGTAATATGATAGACAGAGTTTTCTATGGGGTCATTTATGATTATGCTCCACTCTTCTATGGTAAAGTAGTTGATTTCATTTTAGTTGATATTCCAAACATTGATGTATTCGGAAAATATTATGATTATTTTCCTGTATTTAATGTTGCTGATTCATGTGTGTCAGTAGGAATTGTACTATTGTTAATTTACAATAAACATATCCCTACATTATCTGAATTACGAGGAAAAGAAAAAGAAACTGACAATATTCAAAAAAAATGAATAACAAAGAAGAAAATAAGGATTATTTTAACCATTACCCTGAGTATGAAGAAGATATAATTGTTATTAACGTACCTTCAGGAAAAGTACCAGAAAGAATTGATACCTACCTTTCAACTTTAATTAAGAATGCTAGCCGAACTAGAGTCAGGAAATCATTAGATGAAGGAATGATTAAAGTAAATGAAGTTGTTGTTAAAAAAGCAAGTCATAAGATTAGCGGCAATGATGTAATTGAGTGCATTATGCTTCGAAGACCTCCAATTAAACTTATCCCACAAGATATTCCTCTAGATATTGTTTATGAAGATAATTTTTTATTAGTTGTAAACAAACCAGCTGGTATGGTTGTTCACCCTGGAGTTGGTAATAGATATGATACACTTGTAAATGCTATGCTATTTTATTTAGGCATTGAAGATGAAATAGAAATAGAATTTGAAAAAGAAGACACGGATGATGATTTGATTAATGATCAAGGTAAAATATATGCTTCAGACGAAGTTAGACCTGGTATTGTTCATCGTTTAGATAAAGACACAAGTGGATTGTTAGTAATTGCAAAAACAACTGAAGTTCTAAGTCAATTGCAATCTCAATTTGCAAACCGTACAGTTTCTAGGACATATATAGCTATTACTTGGGGAACGAGACTAGATGATGAAGGGTCCATAATAGGTAATATTGATCGTTCACCAATTGATAGAAAAAAGTTTGCTGTTTCACAGAAATCTGGGAAATATGCTAAAACAAATTTCAGAGTTATAGAAAGATATTCAATTGCGTCTATTGTTGAATTAAAATTAGAAACAGGAAGAACTCATCAGATAAGAGTACATCTTACTCACAAAAATCATCCAATTATTGGAGATGAAGTCTATGGTGGAAATATAAATAATTACAAAGGGGTTAAAGGAGAATTAAACAATCTTGCAAAATTTATTATTTCTAGATCTAAAAGACAACTTTTACATGCAAAGGATCTACAATTTATACACCCCAAAACAAACCAATTGATGCAATTTTCATCAGAACTTCCAGAAGACATGCAAAATGTTATTAATATATTAAATTCGTCAAGTATTTTACAAAAATAATTATCAAGATATTATCTTAAATTAGTAATTATTTATTAATTTGTTCTATATTATAAACTAAATATTTCAAGTAAATTATGAAAAATTCTATTATTACAATTTTATTCTTAGTGATGATATTGTTAACGACTAGCAATCTATTTTCATCTGAAATGAAATTCATAGAAAACAAAGGGCAATGGGATAATAAAATTGAATTCATCTCATCTAGAAATGGACTAATTACAAGTGTTACTAATTCAGGTATATACTTCGATTTCTTCACTAAAGAAGGTAGCAAAATAAATGGAGATGTATTAAAACTAGATTTAGTTAATTCTAATAAATTAGACTTTATTGCAATTGATGAACTAGAAGAAAAATACAATTATTTTATTGGTAATGATAATTCGAAATGGTTTTCGAATGTAAAAACATATAGAAAGTTAGTAGCTAAAGATGTTTATGAAGGTATAGATTTCGTTTATTATATTGATAACAATAACCCTAGATATGATTTTATTGTTGAACCACATGCAAGTGCAGATCAAATAGAATTAGAATTTATAGGTGCTGAAAAAACGAAATTAAATAATGATATCGTTGAATTAGTTACTTCAAAATTTACAATCGAAAATTCGAATTTGTTCGCATATCAAATGATTAATGGAAAGCAACATCAAGTTGATTGTAAATTTGAACTTAAAGGTAATAAGATTTCATTTAAATTAGGTGAATACGACAGAACAAAAGAACTTGTAATTGATCCTATTATCTATTCTTCTTACTTTGGTTCTTCTGGAGACGATATTCCCAAAAGAGTAAAATATATAGATGAAAACAATATATTATTAGTTGGTAGCACTACATCGATTGATTTTAGAACTACAACTGGATCTTATGATGAAGAATATGCTGATAGAATAGATGCTTTCGTTACAAAAATTAAAGTCGTTAATGGTGAATATATACCAGAATTCACTACTCTAATGGGTTCTTTAGAATTTGACGAAGCCATTGATTTTGAAATTACTAATGATTATATCTTAGTAACTGGAGTTACTGAATCCTCTGATTTCCCAATATTAACTCCTATAATGTCTAAACACAATGGTGGAAAAGATATATTTGTGTCTTCTTTAAGTCTAGATGGTAGTGAATTATTAAAATCTACATTCTATGGTGGCAACGGAGATGATGTTGTTGTTGAAGTTAATAAAGACAGAAATAATTATTTCTTATTTACTGGACATACTACTTCAAATAATATACAAACAATTGCAGGTCCACCAAACAGTAATTATAAAGGTGGTATAGATATTCTAATGTTTAATATATTACCTAATAGAGAAGCAGTAAATATGTCTGCTTATATAGGTGGATTTCTAGATGATGTACCAACTGATGTTTTCATTGACCCTTCTAACGAAGATATATATATGACTGGTTGGACAACTTCTTCAAAAGGAACAGCAACAAATGATTTCCCGATATACCCATTAAAGAAATTTGGATTTGGTGGTCCTTATGATGAGACATCGAATGGTGGAAAAGATGCATTTGAAATAGTTTTAACAAAAAATGCACAAAGCTTTATAATTTCTGGATTCTTAGGTGGTGACGGTGATGATATAGGAAGAGGAATTTACAAAGATGTTAATGAGAATATTTACATTATGGGTGAAACTTATAATAATACTAAGGGTGTCCCTTTTCCAGTTTCTACTGGAAATTCGACAGTTTTAGGTAATTCTGATATTTTTGTTGCTAAGTTTAATGATTTGGAAGAAAAATTTGGTACTAAGTTACAAACAAGAGGTTATTCTAGAATAATTCAATCTCAAGGTAATGAGGTAATGTCAGATATGAAAAAACATCCTGCATTAGGATCTTTTTCAGCAATACTTACTTCTGATGGTAGATTCCCAGAGATTAATCTTTCTGAGTTAAAAGCAAAAAATAATATCATATATACTGAAGTTGAAATAAGTAACGGTGAAGTAAATAATGCGAAAGTTATTGGTGGTAATGATGACGATTTTGCAGTTTCATTTGATTTCGATAAACATAATAGTTATTTAATTGCAGGATATACTCGATCAACAGATTTCCCTGTATCTTTTAATGCTAATCAAAATATTAAATCGTCAGAAACTGATATTGTATTAGTAAGGAATGCAATTGGAAATGTAACATTGTTAAATCCACCTACAAATAGTAGTTTATGTGTTGGATCGGAAGCACTTATTAGCTGGTCTGCTGAAATTGCAGAAGCAAGTGATGGATATAGTATAGGTTATTCTTATGATGAAAATCATGATATATTTACACCTATAGCTGAAAATGTTACAACTGAGTTTTACAATTGGATTGTTCCTGCTGAACTATCAGGAGAGAAAGAAGTTCTAATAAGAGTTACACACAATTCTGGACTATATAGTCAAAATATTGATTACTATGAAGTTAATGAAAAAGCTACTTTAACAGATTTTAAATTAAATACACCTGATACGATTTGTGTTGGAGACAATATTACATTAAGCGCTGTAGCGAATGGAGTTGATATTGAATATACTTGGTTCAAAGATAATATTGAAATTGGAAAGACAACAACAAATGAATTTACTATAACTGACGCAAAAACAGATAATACAGGGGAATATAAAGTATCAATAAAGAATGATTGCCCTCCAGCTGAAGAGTCAAAATCAACAATTAAAGTATATGTTTCACCTGATACAAAAGCTGGAACTATCACTGATAATGTAACTAAAAATAAAGGTGAAACTCTAGAATTATCTGTTAATCCAATAGGTGTAAATTTAAAATATATATGGCAGAAAGATGGTAAAAACTTACCGTCTCAGAATAAAAAGACTCTTACACTAAGTAACCTATCACTAAATGATGCTGGTACATATAGATGTATGATTGAAGGTAAATGTGGAATAGATTCTACAAATGAATCAACTGTAGTCATAAATGATGTAATTGGATCAGTAGTTAATAATGTTTCTGAAATTGCAAGCATTTACGAATCGAGTACTAATATTTATAATATAGAATTCATAAATCCATCAGAATATACTTTTGTTCTATATGATAATATTGGTAATACATTAAAAGAGTCATTAAATAACTCAAATACTAAAGTTGATCTTAATAACTTTAGTAATGGTGTATATTGGATTATTATCAATAAAGCTGATAAAACTTATAAAGCAAAGCTTATGAAGTTTAACTAAAATATTAAAATAACATATATATAAAATAGTCAAAGGGAAGTATAAAAACTTCCCTTTTTTAATAAATTAAATTAAAATGACTATCGATAGTAAAGTAAAAATAGATGAATTGTTGGCAAATAGATGGAGCCCAAGAGTATTTGATCCTTCAAGACAAGTTACGGAAGAACAAATAATATCTATTTGTGAGGCAGCTAGGTGGGCACCTTCGTGTTCTAATCAACAACCGTACAAATACATTGTTTGGAACCGTAACAATAATTCCAAAGATTTTGAAAAGGCATTTGGTACATTAGATGAAGGAAATCAAAATTGGGTAAAGAATTGTCCTGTTCTAGTCTTAGCGGTTGTTGAATTAAATTTCAATAATGGAGAGATTAATAATTGGGCAGAATACGATACTGGTGCCGCTAGTGAAAACATATGTTTGCAAGCCACCTCGTTAGGTCTTTATGCTCATCAGATGGCTGGATTTGATACTGATAAAATTAAAAATATATTTAATATACCAACTGGTTTTAAACCAATAGTAATGATAGCTTTAGGTTATAAATCTAATGATTTAACTTTAGTAGCTGAAAAATATAGGAAAATGGAATTATCTGAGAGAAAGAGAAAACCAATTAATGAGAATTTCTTTGATTCTAAATGGGAAAATGATCTAATTAAAATAAGAGATTAAGTATGGATAAGAAAGTAATTATAATAACTGGTGCCTCAAGTGGTATTGGTGAAGCGACAGCTTACAAACTATCAAAGGAAGGTCATAGTCTAGTTCTTGCGGCCCGTAGAAAAGAAAAACTTATAGCTTTAAAGGAAAACTTAAAGTCATATAATAATGAAGTATTAATTCATCAAACTGATGTAACTAATAAAAATGAAGTTAACAGTTTAGTAAAAAACACAATTTCCGAGTTTGGTAAAGTGGATGTATTAATAAATAATGCCGGAATAATGCCTTTATCTTTTATTGAAGAAGGAAGGGTTGAAGATTGGGATAGAATGATAGATGTAAACTTAAAAGGACTGTTATATGGTATAAATGAAGTAGTGCCCATAATGAAAGAACAGAAATATGGTCATATAATAAATGTCTCATCTGTCGCTGGTAGGAGGGTCTTCCCTACTGCTGCTGTTTACTGTGCAACAAAATTTGGAGTAAATGCAATTACAGAGGGATTAAGACAAGAATTGAGTGCAAAGTATAATATAAAAGTTACAGCTATTGAACCTGGAGCTACTAAAACTGAATTACAAGATCATATACCTAATAAAGAAATTAAAGAAAATTTTGCAAAGAGAATGGAATCTGTTACTTTTTTAGAAGCAAAAGATATAGCAGAAGCTATTCATTATGCAATTTCGCAACCTAAACATGTAAATGTAACTGAAATATTAATACATCCTACTGAAGGTCCATAGTTAATGATAAATGCTGCAATTATAGCTATCGGTGATGAATTATTGATTGGTGAAACTATAAACACTAATTCAGCATGGTTAGGGCAAGAGCTTACTTCTCTTGGTATTAATGTTAACTCATCTGTAACTATTTCCGATAATCAAGAACAGATAATAGGAACCATATCAAAACTATCTGAAATAAATGATATAATAATAACTACAGGTGGATTAGGCCCTACTAAAGATGATATAACTAAAAAAGCAATTGCTTCACACTTTGGTGTAGATTTAATTGAAGACCAAAAAACTAAACTACATCTTTTAAACTATTTTAAAAGAAGAGGTAGAGTAATTACTGATATTCATTTAGAACAAGCACTTATCCCCTCTTGTGCGGTTGCATTAGATAATTCAGTAGGCACAGCTCCAGGAATTTTTATTAAACATAGTAACAAACTATATTTTAATTTACCCGGTGTCCCTCGGGAAATGAAGTCTATTTTCCAAGAAAATATAAACTTCATTATTAATGATTATAAATCTCTAATAACTGAAGACTTTTTCATTTATAAAACTATTTATACTACAGGGATTGTAGAATCTGAAATTGCAAAAAGAATTTCATATTTAGATGATGAAAACGATACTATTAAATTTGCTTACCTTCCTTCATACTCAGGTGTAAGAATTAGATTAGGTATTCTAAACTCTGAACTTAAAATTATAGAAAATATTTTAGCTGATGTTGAAAGTAAAGTTCGTCAACATTTATATTCTTATGTTATTGAAGAAGAAAAACCTTTAAATGAAGCATTTCAAGAGTATCTTATTAGTAATAGATGGAATATAGCTGTTGCTGAATCATGTACTGGAGGTGCTCTTGGGAAGTTATTGACAGAATTATCTGGTAGTTCAAAAATCTTCGAAGGAGGTTTTATCGTATATAGTAATAAAGCTAAACAAGAATTACTAAATGTACAAAAATCTACACTAGAAAATTTTGGAGCAGTTAGTGAACAAACTGCAATGGAGCTTGCTAATAATTGCAGATTAAAGTTAAAAACTGATTTTGGATTATCAATTACAGGTATTGCAGGTCCAAATGGTGGTACTAAAGAAAAACCGGTTGGAACTGTTTGGATTGGAATCTCAGATTCTAAAGAAACCAAGGCAATAAAATTCGTATTTTTGAAAAATAGAGATGCAAATAGAGAATTAAGTAAATTTACTGCTCTTTCATTACTTTATAGAAAACTAAAATATAATATAGAATTATAATGAAAATACTAGCTATAGAAAGCTCATGTGATGACACCTCAATTGCTGTTACAAATGGAAACAATGTATTGAGTAATGTCATATCATCACAACCAATTCATACAGAGTTTGGTGGTATTGTTCCAGAGTTAGCATCAAGATCACATATTAATAATATTTCAAGACTAACATATTCGAGCCTTGAAATTGCCAATTTAAAATTTGTAGATATCGATGCTGTTGCAGTAACTTCCGAACCAGGGTTAATGGGTTCTTTAATTGTAGGTTCTTCTTTTGCAAAGGGACTGAGTCTTAAATATAATCTACCACTGATTCCTGTCAATCATATAGAAGGACACATATATTCAGGTTGTTTAGAAGATGAGACACTTGAATTCCCATTCATATCATTAGTAGTTAGCGGAGGTCATACATCTCTATTTCTAGTTAAATCATATTCAGAATATGAAGTAATAGGGATGACAAAAGATGATGCAGCAGGTGAAGCATTCGATAAAACAGCTAAATTGATGGGACTCGGATATCCGGGTGGTCCAATTATAGATAAACTTGCTAAAGAAGGAAATCCTACTGAATATGAGTTTCCAAGATCAATGATAAATTCAGATGACTTTGATTTTAGTTTTAGTGGACTTAAAACATCAGTAAGATACTTTATACAAAAGAATTTCGAACTCCCATTAAATGAATTAGATAAAAAGAATCTAGCTGCATCTGTTCAAGCTGCAATAGTTGATGTATTAAAACATAAGACCTACAAAGCTTCTAAGAAATATAAAGTGAAAAATATTGTTATTGGTGGAGGCGTATCAGCAAACTCCCTGCTAAGAAAGAAATTTAATGAACTTGAATCGAAGGGTTTCAAGATTGTGCTCCCTAAAATGGAGTATTGTATTGATAATGCAGCAATGATAGGATTTCTTGCAAATAAAAAAATTGAACATTCCAAAAGAAAATATAATGACCTAACATTTAAAGTCAGTTCTAGACCAATGAGATCAAAATAATAAAGGATAAAATAATGACAACAACTATAGATAAACTCGAGCCTAAGGAAGTATGGGAAATATTCCATAATATTACTAAATACCCAAGACCTTCTAAAAAAGAAGAAAAAATAGTTAAGTATATTGAAGATTTTGCAAATAATTTGAACTTACCAATAAAGAAAGATAAGCTTGGCAATCTTGTCATAACGAAACCGGCTACAAAAGGATTTGAAGACAGACCTACATTTTGTATTCAAGCTCATGTAGATATGGTTACAGAGAAAAATAGAGATGTCGAATTCGACTTTGATAATGATTCTATCCAAACCTATATTGATAATGGATGGGTAAAAGCAAAAGGAACAACTCTTGGAGCTGATAATGGTATGGGTTTAGCTATGGGGATGGCAGTGTTAGCTTCGGATAGTCTTGAACACCCAAGGTTTGAATTATTATGTACATTAGACGAAGAAACTGGTTTAACTGGTGCTTCAGAATTAGGAACTGATTTATTAGAATCAGAAATATTAATAAATTTAGATACAGAAGATTTTGGTCATTTCACAATAGGTTGTGCTGGAGGGTTAAATACACTCGGAACATTAGATATAGTTCTTGAAGATACTCCTAAACAATATAGAACTTTCGAGTTAACTTTAAAAGGCTTATTAGGAGGCCATTCAGGAATCGAAATTGATGACGAGCGAGGAAATGCTGCTAAGATTCTTGTGCGTTTCGTACTACATTTAAAAGATAGGTTTAATATAAGAATACATTCTTTCGATAGTGGTGACAAGCATAATGCTATACCTAGAGAGTCTTATATTACCTTTTCCTTACCTAAGGATCAAATATTAAAATTAGAAGCAATGGTGGTGTCTTATCAAAGTATTTTGAAGAATGAATGGGCTTACAAGGAACCAAATATAGAACTGATATTAGAGAATATTGAATTTAAACCCAAAATGATATCTGTAGGTACTCAAGATGACTTATTGAATGTCATTAATGCTTTACCTCATGGTGTTCAAAGGTTTACTCCTGAACTACCCTCACTGGTTCAAACATCAACAAATCTTGCAAGAATAAAAACCTTAGATACAAAAATAGAAATTCTTACAAGCCAAAGAAGTATTGTAGAATCAGAAAAATTCTGGATTGCTGGTATTGTTAACTCAGTTTTCGAATTAGGTGGATTTAACATTACAAAAACATCTGGTTACCCTGCTTGGGAACCGAAAAAGAACTCAAAATTAGTTGACAAAGCCGTTAGAATTCATAAAGAAACTTTCAACGAAGAACCCGTAATAGAATTAATACATGCTGGTTTGGAATGCGGTTTAATTGGTGAAAAATATCCGCGAATGGAGATGCTTTCTTTTGGTCCAACATTAAAAGATGTACACACTCCTTCTGAAAAAATAGAAATAGAATCTGTCGAAAAGTGTTGGTTATTACTAAAGAATATAATCAGAGAATTATAAGTTATTTAATAATAACCATTTGTTTAGTTTGCTTAACATTTTCAGTTTCTAAAGTATAATAATATATTCCTGGTATTAAGTCATTCGAATAAATAAGTATTTCATAGTCACCTTTTTCGAATGACTTTTTACCATCTAGTATTAATCTTACAAGTTTCCCAGTCGCATCATATAATTTGATAATTGGATTTGTGAAAGAAGTTATTTTTAACGGTATTACCGATTCTTTTATCCAAGGGTTCGGATAATTCTGTTTTAACTCATTTGATTCTTGTCTTATGATATGTGAAATTCGACAAGACCTACCCGAATTAAATAGATTATTTTGAACAGAATTATATAAATCTAAGAAATATATATATTCAGAACCAAAATTATCAATCGTGATATCTAATAAAGTAGTAGTGTCAGTTGGTATAGTAACAAGCATTTTCATCTCTGCTACTTGAGAGGCCCTTAAAGTATCAACATTGGTATATAATAATTTTAAATTTCCATGATTAATTAAATTAGTTATAGCTTCTGTATTCGGAATAACAGAATATGAATCTATATATTTTAATGAAGATGGATCATAAGTAATATTCAAATCGAAAAATATGTCAATCATCCAATGATCTATACCTTTATAATTTGCCATTATATCTTTATCTATAAATATCGGTATCAGAACCGTATCACCAATACTTCCATAGACAGTGTCAACAATTGAAAAATTAGAACTTACGTCAGCAAGTATTTCATACGGTGGTGCAAATCCATATCCCGTAATACTATTACTATCAACCATATAACAAGGATCAAATATCTCAGAATTTGATACAGAACTATATTCTCCAATCTGTCTTGGACAAAACTCTAGTACTACTTCAGCTAGAGCAGTAGGAAATAAGGTATCAGTTAAAGGTGGATTAATACTTAGAATATTTACATCTTGAGGAAGATTTACAACTTGTGATAATAAGAATGGTACATCTCCAGTATTTTGAATCATGAAAGTATCAATCTTACAATCTAAAACAAATACTGTATCATAAGCAATATCATTCATAACATTTACTTCCGACTTCAAAATTGTCACATCTATACTTGGGCCATTAGGAATCAATCTATAAGGAATAATTCCTTTAGAATTAAAATCAAAACTGTCTAAAAGGAACGAAGATGTTATCGTTTGATTTACTTTAGGAGTAAATTTGGCTATAAAAAGTGGAGTTAGTGAATCTATATTGCAGAAGTTATCTAAACTTACAAATATAGATGAACTATCAGTCTTAAACATATTTAATTGTGCATTATATATTGAACAAAGTGAAGTATCTGGATAAGTATTACCTAAGTATTCACTTTCATTCCCAATATACTCGAATAATGTAGTGTCATAAAATATTTGGCAATCTATATCAATTAAATCAAATTCCATCAATTGAAATGCATAAACAGGTAATAATAATGTATCACAACTTATGACTTCATAACTTTGAATCAAATCATCTGGAGTAAATTCAAAAGGCATAGGAGCTGGAAAAGCTAAACCTGTTCCTGCTACAACAACAGTAGTATCAAAACCATTACATGGTTGAGCAAAATGAATTTTCATTTTACCAATATAATCTCTAGATATTCTTGGTTTAAAATCGATTTGTATTATAAGCGTATCTTCTGTGGCAGAATAGACTATGTTTTTGTCTGTCTTACTTATAAATTCCTGAGCATAAAATACATTATCATCAGGTTCAAAAGTAATAGAATCTATAACAATTGTTTCTCTATCTGGATTATAGTCTATTTCAGGTATAGTAATCCTAATAAATTGTGGTACTGGTGAAGTAGTAGCTACTAATGTTGGCGGAAATTGAGAAAACAGTGGTTCAGGTTCGTACATTAATGTTTGTCGACCTGCTAGAAATCTATCATAAGGTTTTTCTAATCTCCAAATTTCAGTTTGACCATCAGGACTCATACCATGTGCATCGATGTGCATTAAAGCTGAATGATTGAGACTATCTCTTATTGATGGAGAGTTAGGACAGTAAGTTACTCTGATAGTGTCTTTTGTCAATGGTGGAATACTATATGGCATTTCATTTCCATTTATAGCAATATCTGAAGTCCAAGTGAAATACTCAGGATAAGCAGTTCCAACAATTCCAACTCCATCTATCCAGATATTATCTATTATAGCATCATTTACTCTTGAATTATTTGCCATAGTAATTTCAGTAGTTTCACAATCACAAGATTTCACAAAGCCGAATGTAACAAGTGTAGATATTATTTCGATCGGAATTATTTTACCCTTTCCTGTAAAAGAAACTTGATTCTGAACTAAACATGGTTCACTACTATAAGATACAAGTTGGGTTGAATAATTTATATCTGATGTTGGAACAAATTCTACAGTAATCTGAATCGTATCTCTTGGATCTAAAGTTTTATTGATAATTCTTGGTGGATAAAGAATATTGAAATTAGCCCCTATACTTAAACTATCTAAATGAACTGGGATTGAAGATATATTCTCAAGAATAATTTTCTGAGTTGGTCTTTCCCCCACTTCTATGGTTCCAAATGTATTATTATCTTCCATAAATAATTTTGGAAGAGTAGAACTAGCTTGTAAGAAGGCTGACCAATTTTCATTATCTTGATCAGTAAATTCCAAAAAGGCTTTATCTGCCCTATCATTTATTAAGTCATTTGGTGTATATCTAAATTTAAACTTTAAACTATCACCTGGAGCGATGTTAGTACTATAAGTATTTAAACTAACCAAATCACTCACTGGCTCTAATATATCAAATCTAGTAGATGGGTCATTTAGTATAAAATTATCTACGCTTAGTGAAACAGGAGACTCATTAATAATAAAAACTTCATTAGTTGAGTCTTGACATGCAATAACATTTTCAATCTTCATAACTTCAGGATTGAATCTAAATTTATCAATAATCCCTCTACCCTTTAAAGTTATACAACCAGAGGAGTAACAACCTGTTTGAGGTGTTTCTTGGAAACATAGTTTATCATAGTATAATGAATCTGTGATAGGTCTAAATCTAACTCTTACCTCTCTTTCTTCATTTGGTGGAATTGTAGCAAATCTTCCTCCTGGGAAATAATATGCTTCTCCCCTGCTAATACTAAAACTTACTCGAAACTCGTCTAAACCATTATTTCTAATTTTTATACTTCTTTCTAATTCTTGTCCTACGAAAACATTACCATAATCAACTGTATCTACTGTAAATGTCAAATCCGGATGTATTGATTTACCCTTTACAATTACAGTTTTTTTTAATGTACATCCACCAGCTTTAACTAATATAAATAAGGTATCTCTGAAATCTCCTGCAATACTAGGAACAAATCGAATTAGTTTAACTTGATAACTTTTTTCCGGTTCTAATGTTTGCGGTTGAGATTTATTAAATCTAATAAATTCAAATTGATCAGGTACTATTACATCAGTTATGGTTATATTTTGACTTGAAAGATTTTCCCAATAGAACAATGCTTCATCTGAAGGAAAATCTTTACAAATAGTACCAAAATCAACTGAGTCCAATTGTTCATCTTCTGTACCAAATTTCGTTAAACTAATAATATTCTCAACAGCACCGGTAAGTGGGATTATTCCAGCACCAGCACATTGATCTGTCGATTGAACTCTCAATGTATCATAAAATATATTTGCAATGCTACCTGAAGTAAATCTCACAACTAAGTTAGTACTCTCACCAGGTGATAGAGTTACTGGAAAGTTTGGGGAAACAATAGAATAATACTGTGGTAGATTAAAACTACCTCCAGTAATCGTCACTGGCTTTTGAGTACCAAAAGTTGAAGTATTGTTAGTAACTTTTAAATTAATATCTTTATAAGGTTCTTCTATGCAAAAAGCTTTAAGTATCCCAAACCCAAGAGTATCTGCATTATATTTCAACTCAGTTTCTCTAGTTATAGTCCATTGCCTTTTGTTTCCAGCTAGAAAATCATAACCACACACATCGTCCCTAATTAGTCTGATCTGTGGCTTTATAGTCCCTATAAAATCACTATCAACATAAAACTCATAAGTAACTGGAGTATTTGGAGGTAATGTTACAAAGCTTCCTGAATAATCAAAATATTGTCTAAAGTCAGGTGTTATCCATATATATGCCCTTGATCCACATAAGGATGTGTCAGTAATTGTTATCGAATATTTTTTTCTAGTAGTACACTTAATAGTATCAATTTGGACTGGGTCTGTAACAATAAAGGGTCTGTATTCAGGTCTATCATTTTTAGCTTGTGTTGTAGTTAGACCCGAAAGTAAATTTGCATTATTGTTTTGAGTTACATCACAAGGAGAATAATTTCCTGGGTCTTCATTACATCTGAAATAAGCTATTAATCCAGCTTCATTACCATTTCTTCTTTTGTCTTTCTCACATACAATTTCAGTCATAGGTAGAGCCCTATCCCATATTTTTATCTCATCCATAACTCCACGAAAAGTTCTATAGTTATTATTATTAGTTAACTCATTGGCTCTACCAAATTGAGTGTCATTACTATTTTTCTTTAAAGTTGAAATTGGGAAACTTGAATTAGTGGCTTCAGCAATTAACTCTCCATCTAAATAAATTAATGCTTTATTTTGTGAACCATCAAATACTGCTGCTAAGTGATGCCATTCATTGTTAATAATTAATGGATTTGATTGTGCAATTGTATTGTCAACTTCTTTTAATTCTGAAGTTGGGTGATTTATTTCAAAAACGATTCTATTACTTGGGTCATAATACAGTTGCCAAACATCAGATTTATCAACAGTTGGTCCCCATTTACCTGCAAAATAATTTCTTTTACCTAATTCTAAATCTGGCTTTATCCACATTTCTACAGTCATTGCAGAGCTAAGACTATTTAAGGTAGCATTATTATTCAAGTTCATGAAATGAGCAGACTGACCTTTGTTATTTATAAAATCTAGACCGTTCCCAATACATCTTGTTAGTGGCCACTTGTTACAATCCTGAGCATTCATCATGTAAGGAACTATAAATAACAGAATTACTGTGTATATGTGAGTTTTTTTTATCATTTCAATATATTCAAAGGTGCACTATACCTTTTATTCTCAATAGTTAATGTTACCATGTAATGTCCTGTTCTTAAGCCGCTAAATTCGAATTTATTAGGTCCATTATATAACATTCCATTATATATATGTTTTACGACTCTACCATCTGTAGCATATACCTTTATATCACCCACGACAGATTGTTTCAAATCAAATCTTATATTACATAAACTAGATTGATATACCGGATTAGGGTATAGTTCTATTCCAGGTCGTCCATTTGAATAAACAAAATCCTTGATACCGGCTTTAACTCTTGGTTTTAATATTCCCATTGGTAATACTGGCT
>JAUHXN010000251.1 GCA_030426865.1 bacterium
TAAAAGCTTTCTTGCTCTAAATAGGTGTGCCTTTACTGTCCCCAAAGGTAAGTCAAGTTGTTCTGCAATAGCTTTATAATCCAGCTCTTCTTCATGGCGTAGTAAGATAATTTCACGATAATTACTTGGTAGTGTATCTATTGCAGCTCTTATGATATCAGCTTTTTGTTCACTGATCAAATCAGCATCTGGACTATATGAATTATCTTCTATTTCAAAATAATTTTCATCTTCAGAATTTCCAATAGGTTTATCAATAGAAAACGTATCGAAACGCCTTTTTCTTAGAAAATCTATGGTATTGTTTGAAGCTATTCTATAAATCCAAGCAGAGAAAGAGTAATTAAATTTAAATTTATCTAAAGCCTTATACGCTTTAATAAACGTTTCTTGTACCAAATCTTCTACGTCACTGTCATTTTTAATCATCTTTTTGACAAGTGAGTATATCAAATTTTTATATTTCTTTTGCAGAAACTCGTAAGCAGTGTTATCTCCTTCGAGTACTCTTCTTATTGCATCGAAATCTTCTTGCTTCGAATCTGATTTATTTTTTCTGTTTTGCATACTTCCCATAGTATGAAATTAAAAAGATTTCTTTACAATTCCTTATTGAATTATCTTCTGTGTAAAAGGAATTGTAATTATAAACTTTGTTCCGACGTTTATTTTGCTTTCTATTTCAATTTTGCCATTATGTAATAGCACAATATGTTTTACAATAGATAGTCCTAAACCAGTACCTCCGACAGATCTTGAACGAGATTTATCTACAGTATAAAACCTTTCAAATATCCTATTTATATCATCTTGTGGTATTCCTAGACCAGTATCTTCAACTATAAACACTTGATTGTTATCAATTTCTTTAGATATTATCTTAATAAATCCACTATCTGTATATTTGAAGGCATTATCAATTAAATTTACTAATAATTGCTCTATTCTAAAATTATCTATTTCTAATGTACGTTCATTATTATCAATTGACACCTCAAGCTTAATTCCCTTCTCTATACTTTTTTGTAAAAAAAGATTATACACATTATCAATTATATCTTTTACTTTTACTTTTTCTAATACTAAATATGTTGAAGTCTGTTCAATTTCTGATAAATGAAGTAAGTCATTAACAATTCTAATTAATCTGTTAGTATGCTTACTAATAATTTCAACATATCTTTTTTGATCTTGGTCTTTAATCTCTTCAATAAGTGTTTCTGAGAACCCCTTTATTGCAGTTAATGGTGTCCTTAATTCATGTGATACATTAATCACAAAATCTTTTTTTATTAATTCTAGTTTGTGCAATTCTGAAATATCATGTAGAAGAATTATAATTTCATTCTTCATTTTTATCCAACTAGTAGAACATAAATATTGTTTTTCACCTACAGATATCTCTTTAATAATACTTCTATCAGTAGATACTACTTCTTCGAGTAAACCCTTTAAGTAATTGCTTTCTATCAATCTTGTTAATTTCTTCCCAATCAGATTATCTTTACCCAATAATTCAGAGAATGAATCATTATACAGTTTTATTCTTCCTTTAGAATCTAAAACTACAAGACCTTCTTGTATCTCTGAAATTAATGTATCTAATTGTTCTTTCTGAGAATTAACTTTATTAAAAAGTTTTTTTAATCTTTTAGTCATGTTGTTAAAATTGACAGATAATTCACCAAGTTCATCATTTGATTTTATCTTTACTTTAACATCAAAATCACCCTCGGCTACTTTTTTCGCTGCAGCAGATAGTTGTTTTATTGGATTAGATATGTTTTTAATGAAGAAAATTAGTCCAAGTATTGATATTAAATAAACTAAAATAGATATTTCAATAATTTCAGTTCTTACTTCTATTAAGAGTTTATTCATTTTATGAACGAAAAAACTTGTTCTTAAATAGTATTTGTTATTATTTAAATCTACTACTCTTGCAAAATAAAGCATATCTTCTTGTACTGTATTAGAATACCTAATACTTTGACCAAATTCTGAATTCAATAATTCTATAATTTCTGGTCTATCTTTATGGTTTTCCATTGAAGTTGGTAATTCATCAGAATCAAAAAGGACTTCTCCAGATATCTCTATAATCGTAATTCTAACTTTAGATTTAAAGGAAAATTCTTTAATAATCTCATTTATTTCATTTTTATCAGTATTCAAATCTAACTTTATTAATTCTGATTCGATTAATTTAGAATATACTTCTAAATCCTTTGTTAAATCATCAATATAATGTGAACGGATCGTACTATAAGAAATGTAAACAATGAGAGCAGTAAGAAAGGCTACTACAACTAGATAAGCAAATGAAAACTTTGATAATATTTTTTTCATGTTTCTATGACTCTTCTAATTTGTAACCAACACCCCTGATATTTTTAATAAATAGCCCATATTGACCTAATTTCTCTCTTAGGTTCTTTATATGAACATCTACTGTTCTATCTAAAACTCCTTTATCACTAACTCCTAGATAATCAAGTATTTGCTCCCTGGAATAAACCCATCCTTTTTTATTAGATAGTAAGTTGAGTATTTTATATTCAGAAGAAGTTAACTCGATTTTTTGCCCTTCTATTTTAACTTCATACTTATTTAAGTCAATCTCTAAAGAATCCCCAATAAATATTTTGTGTATTTCTGGTGTCTTTTTATCATTTCTTCTAAGTATTGCTTTTACTCTTGCTACAAGTTCTCTAGGAGAGAATGGTTTAGTGACATAATCGTCAGCACCAATCTCAAGACCTAATATCTTTTCAGTTTCATCTCCACGTGCCGTTAACATAATAACAGGAATGTTCGAATAATCATTTTCATTTTTAAGGAATTTACAAATTTCAAATCCATCTGAATCAGGTAACATAAGATCTAGAATTACTAAATCTACTTTATTTGACTTGATAAATTTGAAAAAACCTTCTCCACTTTCAAATTCAGCAGTCTTATAACCACTTTTTTTCAAATGTATAGAAACTAATTCAACAATATCAGGTTCATCATCTACTATTGCTATAGTCTTAGTTGCTTTGGAACTAAAAGGTGATAATTCGGGTGCTATGTTTTCTTCCATTATTTCTCCGGTTACAAATTAATAATCCATTTATTTATTTCATCAAATAGATTCGGAGCTATAGGGGTATATAATTGGTAGTCTGCAGGCACAGATAATTTTTCAGTTTCACCAAATATATGATTCACATTTTGTATTAAATTAAATTTAATATTCTTTTTAGATTCTAATTCTGAAACCCAAATATTAAAATCTTTTGTTGTAACTTGATAATCATTGCTTCCACTAAGTATTAATGTTGGCTTTTCTGATTTATTTAAATTTTTAATAGGGTTGAAATTTTCTAAATGTTTTAAATAATCATTACTTAAGTTCATTGGTAATGAATCAATTTCAACTTTACCTTCTTTATATGCCTTAAAATATTTTATTTTATCTTTGTGTTCTTGAATTATAGTTCTTTCTGAAGGTCTGATAATTCCGTCTAAGTTAAATATATATTCCAATTGTTCAGTATATAAATCATATAATTTTCTAGGTGACCCAGCTAATAATATCATTCCTGAAATATCATTATTAGTAGAGAATGACGTAATTGCAGAGGCACCTTGGCTATGACCAATTAAAACTATTTTATTGTCTTTTAGATTATTGTCATTTTTAATGAAATCAATTGCCCCTAAAATAGAATTATTATATTCATCATCTTGAGTCATAGCAGGGTTTAATTTATAAAGTTCACGACCATATCTTAAAGTCAATTTCTCATATCTTACTACTGCAAAACCGTATGATGAAAGACCCCATGCAAGGTTTTTTAAGAATTTGTTCTCCCCTATTGTACCATCCATATCATTTGGTCCACTTCCGTGAACTAGTACAAAAACAATATTAGTTTTCTTTTTAGGTAATGTTAGTTTACCTTTCAAATCGAATTTATCATGTATAATTATATCAGATTCGACAAATGAATTAGTGTCAATATAGGAAGGTAAAGGCTTAGGTAATTCACTTTTAGTATTCTTCTTTTTTTCTTCTGAAAAATAAATTCCTGAAACTTTATCTGTTTTTACATTTATTGAAACCATAAAATTCATTATAGCTTTTTTAAAGTCTAGGTCAGTATTAATTATTAGATTCTCACCTTTAGTAATAGTATCTTGAATACCAAAACCGATAAACTCGCCATAATTAGCTAGAAGTTGACTCCAAATAGGGGCCATCCGATGAGGAGGCAATATTTTAGCCATATTAGAATCATATTGAGAGTATATTTCTTCTACAGTACCATTTTGAAAATGCTTGATTAATTCCTTAGGTCTTTCAATAGAAACCACTTCAGTAGTATTAGATACTAGTGAAGTGGATAGAATTAATACAAGTAATAATATTACTTTAAATGT
>JAUHXN010000252.1 GCA_030426865.1 bacterium
TACCATCACTAGCCATGGAACTTGACTTTACTTTTAGGTTCCCATCAACCAAAGAATAAATCACCATATTGATGAATATAAAAAGAGAAGAAAGGAACAGCCAAATCGCAATTTTTTTAAGATTGGCTTTTTTTAAGCATAACCACATTGTTAGACTGGTTAATCCAAAAGTTAAATAGTAAAAGGGGTCAAGATTAATATATAAGTTCTTTCCATGAAAGTAAAATACATTTCCGGTTGCCCACTGATAAGAGTTTCTAATAAACTCACGAATTTCACCATTCAAAAACCAACCTATCAAAACTCCTATTGAAAAGATCAATAGACCCAAAAATATATTTAGAAATTTTCTCACTCTTCTAAAGTAACGATTAATCTCAACTTTTATATTTTGGTTACTTTTAAATTGTGAAGCTTAAGTATATTATATTAACTTACATCGTTTATCTTCTATCAAGCTTACTAGCTATGTATTTTGCAGGTATTGGAAATACAAGAGTGATGAATCAAACTTCCATCCTAACTTGTTTTTGTTGGGACATGTGTCAGATACGTTTTTCACAGAAGTTGGTAATAGTTGGGGTTGAATCTATAGCGGCCTATCTACTTGTTAAGCACTTTTTTAAAGTTGAAGGAGTAAAATCTATCATTATTACAATTTTGTTTGCATTTGTTTCAGTTTATGTAGTTGAATTATTGTATGTTTTCACTGAACTTGTTGATTATCATAAACAATTAGAAATCTATGGAATACATTATCCAATGCATGTAGCATTAGGGAAATTCTTTGTGAACTTTTTAATTCTTACTTTGACTTTGATTTTTGTTAAAGCTAAAAAGAAAACCTAAAGATGCAACAGATGAAACCAATTGGTATAAAGTTAATTATGTCCACCATAAAGGTAATGGGAATGTATGGGCAATTACCAAGTGGCATAAAGATTAGTAGTGGTATTTTATTCCTGTTGTTCATGGGACCGTTTCTTCCAGTGCTATTGCATATGCATTCAATAAAGGAATCAATTACTCTTCTTACTTTGTTACTCCCAGTATTGACATATATTGTTTCAACCTTTGTTATAGTGTTAGTATTAATGAAAAAGTCTAAAGAGTGGAAACAAGAAGAGTATGATGAAATTACGATTGATTTGGCTGTCTTTAGGTTTATATTATTGGCTACCATTTATGCATGCATACACTTTGGTTTATACTATTTAATACTTCAATTAGAATCACATGCAATATCTCTATAAATATCACTCGCAAATTGGAGTAATCATAATTGGGTTTGGATTTATCTATCTTGTAATATATGGTCAAAAATATATACGACATAATTCTGAGTTTGATTGGAAAGACAAGTTGTATATTTATGGAGCTTTGGCTGTAATTATTTTAGGGTTTGTTATGAGACTCTTTGGTGGATTTATAAAGTATATTTAGGATATGTTTGGATTATTTAAAGATAAAGCTCCGCAATGCCCTGTCAGTGAAGAAATGAGAGAGTGGATAGAATATGCATTTAGTTGGATGTTTGCAGATTTTGGTGAAGATTTTTGCCAAGACCAATATACATTTTCTTCACTCAAGGAGCTACTTAGTTCATATGATTTAGAAAAAGCCAGTTTTAATGATATTGTTGAAATGGTGGCAAAACAGATGTGGGTTGATATGGATGAAATAGAAGTGACTGTTTATGAAGAAGGTGAACAATCAATTGTAACTGATAATTCGACCACTTATATAGAAACGGGAGAAGAAGAAGTTACAACGGGGGGATTGTACGTTGGAAAGAACGAGAACGGTAAGTATGAGGTTGGTATTCAAAAACATCTTCTTCAAGAGCCTATTACACTTATTTATACTATTGCTCATGAGTTTGCCCATATCAAATTACTTGGAGAGAAACGAATTGAAAGAAATGATGAATTACTTACCGACTTGTTACCTACTATTTTTGGTTTAGGTGTATTTGGTGCAAACTCGGTTTTTCAATATAGTCAATCTATTGAGACATGGTCTTACAGAACTTCAGGGTATTTAACACAGATGGAATGGGGGTATGCTTTGGCAGTTTATACATGGTTGCTTGATGATAAGAATCCAGAATGGGTTAAATCTCTTCCAAAAAACATACAATCTGATTATTCAAAAAGTTTGAAGTACATGGAACACAATCAAGAACTTTTGTTTCAAACTCCAGTTGAAAAGAAGTAAGTGTCAATAAATATTTTAAGTTAACTTAGTGTGTAGATTTTGTAATCATATTCCAATTTTTCTAATATTTCGAAAGAAACAATTGACTTCTATGATAAATATGTGGTTTTAAGGGAAGAATTACAGTTGGAGTTGAGTAAATATAAATAGAATCATTTAGCTATGAGTTTATTAAAATCTTGTGTCCATTAGGACGTATGGGTTCAAGTCCCATCTCGAGTACTTAAAAAGCCTGATTCGTAAGAATCAGGCTTTTTTATTATGCTTTTATTTTTAGAAAAGTAATGGATAGTGGGTAATAGCACTTACCACTATTGATACTTTTAAAAATGTTATACACGCACATAACAATACCATACAATGCAATTCCCATAGTTAAAAAATAATTATAACCTGGAAAAGCAAAGAAAAGTAATAGGGAAATTAAAAGATACAAGGTTATAGAGGCATGAAAGTTAATAACTGCTCTTCCATGATTGTCATAGGATGGATGATCTTTTGATTTAACAGCCCAAAGTATTAATGGAATAAATAAATTGGCAAAAGGAATTATAAACCCAATAAAAGGAAGTAAATGAAATAGAAACAGCCATTTTCTTTCAACTTCTTTTTCATTAGGGTCTTCAAGTGTTATTAAATCTTCTACTTTAATTTCAAGACCTTCTGCTAGCAATTTAATTGTTTGCATGTGGGGATCTACCTCTCCTTTTTCAATACGTTGAATGGTACGTATTCCTACATTAGTTTTATCAGCTAAACTCTCTTGTGAATATCCTTTAAGTTTTCTTTGATAAACTAAATTTTCGCTAAGTGATTTGTTTTTCATAGTTATAAATTTTATGGAACAAATCTACATTGCACTCCATTCTTTTATAACGCCATTTAAATGACACCTATCTGTCAAAAGTAATAAACATTAGGGTTTCCAGGGGCACTCAATAGTTTTATCTATGAATTTATTTTTGAAAAAGAAGTTTTTCAGTTTTTTATGAAAGATTTTCTTTTAATAAAAAAAGCCCCGAATTATTCGAGGCTTCTTTTTGGTTGGTTATAATCTTAATTCTATTCAAGAATTATTTTTTGAGTAGTGTTTATATTAGTTCCTTCAAGTTTTACAATATAAATACCTTTTTTGTATCCCTGTAGGTTAACTTTAGTAGTACTTGAAGTTATTTTTTGATTAATTACTTCTTTTCCTATTGCATCTGTTATAGTTAGGTTAACACCATTGAACTTATCCAATTCTATAGTAAACAAACCTTTTGTAGGGTTAGGATAAATTCTATTAACATTTTTATTGTTACCAATAATACCAGTACAAATACTAATAGTTATACTAACTGAGTCAGTTGATGGGCAAGTACCATTTGTAGTGTAATATACCATATACGTATTTGGTGTACTTGTAGAAGGTATTATAACGCCAGTATTAGGATCTAAAGTTAATCCCGCAGGTGACGAGCTGTATGTTCCGTTTGGAGTATTAGCTAATGGTGTTGAAGGACCATCTGTAGTACAGTAACTTGTAGCAGGGTAATTAAATGTTGCATCGTCATTAGCAATACCAAATGCTGTTACTTGACCACATGATCCAGGTGTAACACATCCGCCTTCACCACGGATATAATAGGTAGTTGATGGAACTGAAACAGCAACCATCGCAGTTGTTCCTGTAGTAGAATCAATTAAAGATCCTCCACATGAACCAGTATATATTTTCCACATTGTTGCATCGTTTAATGTTCCAGAAATAGTCATTAATACTGAATCGCCATCACAAACTGTTTGTGGATTTGTTGTAGCAACAGGTATAGTTGGGTTGTTACAAGGTGGAGCAGAACAAGATAGAGTACAAGGTGCAGGTGCTGTAAAATTATTTGTATTATCTACATTCCAATTGTTCATGTTGTTAATTGTTGTGTCCAGTCCTGGTGATGGATTTGCCGAAGTAGTTGAACAATCATACTGAGCGTTATCAACTTCAGGAATGATAGCAATTGCATTAACTCCGTCAGTAAAAACACCTGGTAGAGCTGATGTATTAGTACTTGTAGCATCAGCATCCCATGCTCCATTCATATGAATAGCCGCTACAAACCCAGATGAATCTGTTGAACTAGGTACATTTGCTGGATCGTAAGCAAAAATTTGATCTCCACTTGTAGCTAATGCTAAACCAGAACCAGTTAAAGTACCTGCACTACTCATCG
>JAUHXN010000253.1 GCA_030426865.1 bacterium
GCACCCAACGCTTTTCAGCAAAGATGTTAGAAGTCGTAAACAATGCTATAATTATGATTATAAGTATTTTCATAAAGATAATTTAATTAATATCTCTGATATACTAAAGCATTACTCCTTCTTCATCACTAATTCACCACCACCTTGTACTATCACTAGCTCAGATGAATCGGGGCGGAATTCTATTTTCAAAAATGCTTGATCGAATTTGAATTTGTGCTTTTCGTATGCTTCTAAAGGGAATTTGGGTTGGCCAGTACCTTGTCCGTAAAGCACATTGTCTTCAATGAATATATTCATTTTCATTGGTATAGCTGTACTTGAGTAAATACCAACATATTGTTCTAATTCGGAAGTAGGTACATCAATTGCTGGTGCAAAAACTGGCAATTCATACTCATCGCCAAAGTATATATGTAGCACACCTAGCAAAATGTTGTTTAGTGGTATTCCTACGCCATTAGTGAGGTAAGTTATAGATAATTTCTCATTTGGAAAATAAAATGAGTTAGACTCGAATCCATCTATTCTACCGGTATGGCCATAAGCTGTTTTTTCATTATATGGTACTGCGAATAACCCAGCTCCGTATTTATCTTCTAAAGTCATCATTTCTTTTAGAGATTTTTCTGATACTACTTTGCCATTGAAAAGACAATATAGGAACTTATTCAGATCGCTAGGCGTAGAGACTATGGAGCCTGCTCCAATTGGTACACTCATATCTGTCTCAGTTGCTAGTTCCCAATCTCCTGTGTAATAGTATGACTGCGCTTCATTGCTTTTACTTCCTATTGGGACTCCATAGTATGTATCGTTCAAATTGCAAGGTTCTGTAATATACTCAGTAAGTATGGTAGCAAAATCTTTTTTGAGTATACTTTCTGCAATCAAAGATAAGAGGACATAATTTGAATTGGAATACTCAGCTTTAGTATCTGGTTCGAAAACACTAGGGTATTTGGCTATTACTTCCGCTATATCTTCTCTACTAATCGGCTCTTGCATCCATTCGAGATAATCTTCATCATCCGTAAAGCTAAAAATGCCACTTCTATGTTTTAGTAGTTGTTTGATAGTGATTTTATCAGAGTTCTTAACGTTGGGATAGTATTCACTCAACTTAGTTTCTAAAGTAAGACTATTCTTTTCTACTAACTTCATTATTATAGCAGCTGTGAAAGTTTTAGATATAGACCCAATTCTATAGTGTGTTTTAGCGGTCGCTTTTATTTTTCTATCTATATTTTCATAACCTATAGAATTACTATAGACTTCTTTACCATCTTTATAAATAGAAAGGCTACCCATCGATTTGTCATTCTCTTCGAGTATTTCGAAAAGAGAATCTAACTTAGATTTATCAAACGAAAATGAAGTAGAGTATAGTGTTATAAATGTAAGGAGTAGAAGAATTTTTTTCATACTATTTAATAAAGTTTGTTGTAAAAAAAGATTAGACGGATAGTACCCGAATAGGTTACATTATATGAAATTTCGATTTCATATTTTTATTATTAACTATATTTGTAGAACTAATATTTACTCAATAACAATGAGTTTTAGAAATGGGATATAAATCACTTAATATCAAGATGCCTACCGATTATACCGAAGAGACCCTTCGTTATACTATCGAGAAAATGATTTTGACTTCAGAATTCGAATTTTCTATAGATAAAAAATCACTCGACGGACGTCAGAAAAGTAATATACATTGGCTACTACGAGTTTCGGTTTCTTCTAAGTCAATCAAAGGTGGAGATGAACCAGAGAACTCTGAATTAGAAATTCCTCAGGTAAATACTAACAAGCTGGTAATAGTTGTTGGTAGCGGACCAGCAGGGTTTTATTCAGCTTATGTTTTGCGCAAAGCTGGATTCAGAGTCCGACTAATAGAACAAGGCCCCGAAGTATTCCAAAGAATAAAAGATGTAAAGTTATTTCATAAGAAACGTATTCTAAATGAGAGATCTAACTATGCTTTCGGTGAAGGTGGTGCTGGGACTTTCTCAGACGGAAAGCTAACATCCAGAACTAAAACCATAAAGCTAGAAAGAAAGTTTATATTCAACGAATATATAGAAGCAGGCGCACCTGAGGAAATACGTTACTTAGCGAAGCCGCATATTGGGTCGAATTTGCTGGTAAAAACAGCAAGAAATCTTCGAACTAAGTTTATAGATCTTGGAGGGGAAATGCTCTTCGATACTGAAATGACAGGTATAAACATACAAGATGGTAAAGTAACATTTATAGAGACTAATAAAGGGCAGATGGACGCTGATTATTTCGTTATAGCTTCGGGTCATTCTAGCTATCCAGTTTACGAAATGTTAATCAAGTCAGGAGTGAAATTCCAAACTAAACCATTCGCTATAGGCAATAGAGTCGAGCATACCCAAGAGATTATTAATAATGCTCAATGGCGCACTAAAGAATTGCCTGGCGTAAAGGCCGCAGACTATGCTGTTACTTTCAATGATGCTTCCAACCCCGTTTATTCTTTCTGTATGTGTCCTGGTGGCAATGTTGTTTCAGCTCCTCCAACTAAAGGCGTCAATCTAGTAAATGGGATGAGTAATTACAAAAGAAATTACCCATTCGCGAACTCTGCTATAGTGGCTGGGCTTGATTTGAACAAGCAACTAAAAAGAAATGTAGAGCCACTAGAAGCCTTAGATTGGGTAATGGGACTCGAGCGAAAATTCTATGATTATGTAGGAGGTTATGATGCACCGGCGGTAAAAGTAGCTGACTTTATAGAAGGTAAAACTACATCTACTTTCCCTGCTACTAGCTATCCATTTGATCTAATAACCGCTGATATGAACGAACTATTACCAGCGAATATTATTAATTCGCAAAAGGAAGCTCTACGCAAATTCAATAAACAGATGCTAGGTTTTGACCAAGGTATATTGATGGGACTAGAGTCTAGAACTTCGTCTCCTATCCAAGCTGACCGCTCTAGAGAAGGGCTTTGCGACGGATTTAGCAACCTCTATTTTGTAGGCGAGGGCTCAGGATTTTCTGGTGGCATAGTTTCTAGTGGAGCTGACGGTATAAAAGCAGCTATTGATATTGCTAGGCAGGAAGTATAGATGTAGTATGTAGGCTTGTTGTAAACTTCGTGTTAAAATAAACTGCATCATTAACACCATTAATAGCTAAATTACGTCTTACGTTTTCACCTTTATTAAAATAGTTATTTAAAACATGTCATTTGAAAATATCGGATTATCAGAATCCATCCTCCGAGCAGTCGAAAAACAAGGCTACGATACACCTTCTCCAATTCAAGAAAAAGTAATACCTCACATACTAGCAGGCAAAGATGTATTGGCATCAGCGCAAACTGGTACAGGTAAAACTGCTGGGTTCACTCTGCCTATGCTCGAGATTCTAAACACAGTAAAGCCAACTGGTAAAAAACCTGTTAGAGCATTAGTCCTTACTCCTACGAGAGAGTTAGCTGCACAAGTACACGAAAGTGTAGAATCTTATAGTGAGTTTTTGGATATGAATTCCACTGTGATATTCGGTGGTGTGAAGCAAATGAAACAGGTTGCCCGAATAAAAAAAGGTGTAGATATACTAATAGCAACACCTGGTAGACTGTTAGACTTAGTTGACCAGAAGCTACTTTTCCTTGATAAAGTAGAGTTTTTAGTATTAGATGAAGCCGACCGTATGTTGGATATGGGTTTTGCTAGAGACTTGAATAAAATATTAGCACTTTTACCCGCTAAACGTCAGAATCTGTTGTTCTCAGCTACTTTCTCACCAGAGATAAAAAAGCTTGCGAAAGCATTCATGCACTTCCCGAAACTAGTAGAAGCAGAGCCAGAGAACAGTACAGTAGATAAAATTATACAGACTGCATATAGGGTAGATACAAACGATAAGCTCAATGTATTGATTGATATGATAAATGATGGGAAATGGAAGCAAGTATTAGTCTTTACTAGGACAAAGCATAGAGCTAATAGAATAGCTGAAAAGCTTAATAAAGCTAAAATAACGGCATCAGCAATACACGGCAATAAGAGTCAAGGCGCTAGAACTAAGGCCTTAGAAGACTTCAAGACAAATAATATAAGAATATTAGTAGCTACAGATATAGCTGCCCGAGGGTTGGATATTCCATTGCTACCTCACGTTATCAACTTTGAGTTACCCAATATACCGGAAGATTACGTACACCGAATAGGCCGTACTGGTAGAGCAGGAGCAAGCGGAGAGGCAATCTCATTAGTGGCGCACGATGAAGTTGATTATGTAGCAGGAATCGAAAAACTACTAGGCGAGAAATTCGAGAGAAATATAATAGAAGGATATGAGCCAAAGCTAGAAGATGCTCGACCAACACCCCAAGGTGGC
>JAUHXN010000011.1 GCA_030426865.1 bacterium
CTATAGTTGAAATATATAGTTCCTTTATGCAAAGAGCTTATGACCATTTGGTACACGATTGTGCTATACAGAAATTACACGTAGTTTTTGCTCTTGATAGAGCTGGATTAGTTGGTGCAGATGGACCGACTCACCACGGTGTTTTAGATATTACTTACCTAAGACCAATACAAGGTATAGTTCTTATGGCACCGAAAGATGAGCAAGAACTTCGCGATATGCTTTACTCTGCTATTTACAAGTTCAAAGATGGCCCCGTTGCTATAAGATTCCCTCGTGGCGAATCTGTAGGAGTGCCCATTAAGCCAATGAATGCTATTGAGCTTGGTCAGTCAGAAACTCTCAGAGATGGGGGAGATGTGGCAATATTGGCATTAGGTAATATGGTCTCTGTAGCAATGGAAGCCGCTGAATTACTTGAAGCAGAAGATGTAAATGCTAAAGTTGTCAATGCAAGATTTGTCAAGCCCCTTGATACAAATATGATAGATGAAATCTGCAAATCAAATATGCATATATTTACTGTAGAAGATGGTCAAAAGCAGGGTGGATTTGGTTCTGCTGTTGCAGAATATATGGCAGAAATGAATTATCACAATAATCTGACTATTCATGGTATCGATGATATTTTTGTTGAGCATGGAACTCAAAAAGAGCAATTCGAATCTATTGAATTAGATAGCAAAGGGATAGCAAATCTAATCTTAAATAAGATTAACAATAAGATAGAAATTTAGAAAAATATTTTGCAAAATGTTTGCATATTAATTTAATATGCCTTAGTTTTGCATTCTGTTTTTGAGACGGCGACTCCTTAGCTCAGCCGGTAGAGCATTTGATTTTTAATCAAAGGGCCACAGGTTCGAATCCTGTAGGAGTCACAACAAAAAACAACTAAGCCAGTTAAATTTGATTTAACTGGCTTTTTTTATTTAGTATCCGTACATTATTTATTAGCTTTTTCGTATATTTTGCTTTTAGTATCCATTAAAAACCAAAATTATTATGAGAAAGCTTTTTATCCTTTTCATTGTATTAGCATTATCTGCAACCCAACTGTTTTCACAAACATGGTTTAACGAAATTTCAGACGAAGCCGGACTCACTGAAGTCAAAGGTTTTCGTGTATGGTTGGCCGATGTTAATGGTGATGACTATCCCGATTTACTTTGGGGTGGTGATAAAGGGGCATTATTCAACAGTATCTATCTAATGATGAATGTTCCTAATCCAGACCAAAACTCAAGTGTAAAGAGGATTTTCCAAGATTATACTGCCGAATCAGGACTTCAAAAAAGTAGAATTGATACGAATATCAGTAGAACAGTCGATATAGCTGCCCTAGCTGATTTAGATAATGATGGTGATTTGGATATTGTTACAAGTATATATACGCATAGAGTTCAAAACTATAAGAGCACTGGTGACAGATCGGAGGTTATGCTAAATGATGGAAACGGGCATTTTACTTTAGTTGATAATCATGGTCTTGATGATTTTAATTATGCAAGTAGTTTAGAATTGGGATTGACTAATACAACAGGGTTATCATTTCTTGACTATGATTTGGATGGCAATATTGATTTATATGTTGGTACTTGGTTCGCACACTATGGCGAAGGTGCAGATGTATATATGGGTAATTTCTTGTTCAAAGGTAATGGAGATGGTACATTTCAAGAAGGTATAAGATTAGGTGCTACTGAACCACTATATGGAACTAATGTTACGGACTGGAACAATGATGGATGGCCTGATATTATCAACTCACCTTATTGCCGTACTCCTGGTCAATTCTTCAAAAATGTTGAAGGAACTCTAGTAGAAGCATCTTTTGAAGTAGGATATAATACTCAACAATTAGGCGGTGACCATGGTCAAAATCTTTGTCAGTGGGAAGCAAATACAGCTGATTTTGACAATGACGGTGATATGGATATACTTGAAGTAAAGGTGCACGGTGGTTATAATCCTGGTGAAGGTAGAACTACAGTTAATATTAATACAGGTATTGAAAACGGATACAAATACGAATGGGATTTGAAAAGAATTAATAGAGCAGCACCTATGGAATCACACTTAGGTGATCAAGGTGGTACTTGGTTCGATTTTGACAATGACGGAAGGCAAGATATAGCTTTAGGCCAAAACTCTTACCCTTCAGCTAATATATATGGTCAAGAAAGATTGTATTTACTTCACCAAGATGAGTCTGGAACTTTTAACGAGATTCTACCTAGTGTTACTAAACTAGACACTTTGAAAGAAGCTCACTCTATGGAACCAGCCGATTTTGATATGGATGGTGATCAAGATTTATTTTTATCCCGTATAGTCCGAGAAACAATAATTGAAAACGGTGAACCAAAGAATATTAACTATAATGCTATAGAGTTAGTCGAAAATAAAAAAGCTGAGGAAAATAATTTTATACAAATCAAATTAGATAAAAATTCAGCTATTCAAAATGCGAATGGAGCATATATTGGAGCAAAGATTTTTGTTTACACTGACGAAAATACTCAGAAACAAGAAATTCAATCTGGCTTAGGTCACTTTGCTGGTATGCAACCATTTATCAAGACCTTTGGATTAGGTAACCAGACTTCTATCGATTCAGTTGTAGTGATATATCCTAATAAAGCTCAAGATAGATTAGTTCTATATACATTACCTGTAAATACATTGGTAAGAATTGGAGATGAAGTTACTTATGTAGATATGACAAATAGCGAATCAAATTTATTAACTACTCTTGAATATGGTAAGTTTGATTTTGGTAGAGGAGATGTAAATGAGACAACTACAAAAAACTTAGAACTAATAAACCTTTCTCATAAAAGTGATGCCCCTATAACAATTACTAAAGTTGAACTAGAAGGGGATGAGGAATTTACTTTTGACGATTCCATATTGCCACTAACTGTATGTTGTAAAGATTCTATATTGAATTTACCTATTAGCTTAACCCCTTCTGTTAGAACTGAGTATTCAACTAATATTAGAATCTATAATAGTTCTGATAATGCTCCGATATTATCAACTATAATATATGGTGAAGGATTTGAACCAAAACCCGTGCTTAGTGTTAATTCAAAATTAATCAAATTTGATGGGGTTTGGGTAGATAGTACAAGAAAATTTGTTGCTGAATTCACCAATAGTGGAGAGCTAGATTTAGATATATCGTCTATTGAGCTTGAAGGAAGTGAAGATGTATTTACTGTTAATTCTGTTTCTCCAATCACACTAAAACCAAACGAGAAAACATTAGTGCAAATAGATTTTACACCAACACAAAAAGATGTTTTCAATGCTAAGATTAATATAGTTTCGAATGCGTATAATAAAGATACCTTATCAGCTATCGACTTGATAGGTATATGTGATGGTCCAAACTCAATTCTTAAAACTAATGCTGGTTTTGTAATCGTATTTGGTGATGCACCTGTAAATGGTAGTAAAGAGAAAGTATTAAAACTTTCGAATGATGGTGAAGGAGAACTATTAGTTAACTCTATTGAAATAGATCCAGAAGGTGAGTTTTCTCATACGGCTGAAAATTTCCCATTAAGAATAACCGATGATTATGACCTAACACTTAAGTTCTCACCTAAAAGCGAAGAGTTTTCGACGGCACAACTAATAATAAATAGTGATGCTGTAAATGAACCAAGATTTGAAAAAAAGATGACTGGTACAGGCGTAATAATCTCTAGTGTCGATATGTGGGAAAATGGTAATAAAACTTATCATTTCAGTATAACTCCTAATCCTGTGAATCAGAGTGGTAAGTTAATTATAGAATCTTTAGACCCATCTAACGCTGGGCAATTATCAGCCGAAATGTATGATGCTACTGGTATGAAAGTTATAAATTTATTTAGTCCTCGCCATATATCGAACAACACAGAATTTGATTTGGAAGTAAGTAGCTTAGTTTCAGGGATATACTATATTAGAATATATTCTGACAATGAATCGGTAGTTACATTATCAGTAATAATTCAGAAATAAAAAAAAGCAAAACCTTATTTGCTTTGGAGGGCTAATTGAGGTTTTGCTCTGGGCTTAAAATGAATATGCTTATAATACGCTTGAATTTTTAATAGGTTATACTAAAATGAATCTTTTTTGTGACTTTTATTGCTAAATGGGTAGTCCGAGTAACATTTTGTTCAGAACTAATAACAACGTATGAATATAATTCTTACTTTTATTAGTAAATATTAATTATATTGAGAAACTTGAAAAATCTCAAAACAGGATTAACTTGCTTTCGATTTTAGATTTAATAGGTCATTTGTTCAACATACTTTATGTTGTTGCAGCGTCATTCAAAAAAATGATATGGCTAAGGAGTACATTAGTACTCGCGTCTATGATGGAGATTTATTATTATTGGAATATTACTGATTCACCATTATGGACTGATATCATTTGGTCAGTAGTTTTTATTGCGACGAATATATGGTGGGTTTCTGTTCTTTATTATGAAAAGCTAACTTTGAATCTCGGTGAACATGAAAAAAGGATGCTCGAGATTACTTTTAGCAGAATGAACCCAATACATTTCAAAAAATTAGTTCGACTTGGAGCTATGAAAGTAGTACCAGAAAACACATCTCTTATAAAAGAAAAAACACATATCAATGAGTTAATGCTTATCACTAAAGGACTTGTAAAGATATCTAGAAATGAAAAAGTATTAGCTTACCTGAAAGATGGACGATTCGTAGGGGAGATGAGCTTTATGTCAGGTGAAACTACTACTGCTAATTGTGATACTTTAGAAGAAACTGAAATGATAGTTTGGGATAAAACAGTTCTAACTGAATTCTTAAAAAAGAATGAAAACATCAAAAAAGAGCTTAATGATGTATTCAGTGAAGATTTGATTAAAAAGTTAGTAGCAGATAATTAATCGAATATATATCTAACACCTGGCTCGGCTAACCCATGAAAGTCACTATAATCATGATTAGCATAATCATCGCCATAATGCATAAGTACTATTCTCTTTCTTAGGTCTTCGGGGAATGTTCTCAATGAATCTATATCAGCATGCACAGGATTAGGGAAGAAAGAACAATCATGGAATAAATAATCCGCTTTATCTTTATACTCTTCGACTAATTCTTTATCAAACTTAGTATCGCCAGAAAAGAAAACTTTTCCATCTATTAGCAAACCATAAGTTATAAATGCATCTTCAGTTTTAACGGCTTGACCTGGTATATGATTAGTATGGAAAAACTCAAGTTCAATGCCTTTGAAATTGATTTGATGTTTAATACGTCCATTTTTTTCAACTAAAGTCGGAGTTACATAATCGAAATAACTCTCAAATGTCATTTCATTTTCATATTTACCTAACTCATTGTATCTAAGACCACCTTTCAATGATTCATCCCATAATACAGTTCTGTACTCATCTGGAATAATCATAGTTAATCTTGGTTTGCCTTTAGGTTGTCCAAAATATCTGTTTTTTAGAGTCAAATACTCCAATCCACCAATATGATCTGAATGACTATGCGTAGGTAATACATTTTCTATATCTAATATATCTAATCCAGTAACTGGCTTAAGTGCGAAAGGAGCTGTTAGCCCAAAGTCAACCAATATATGTGTATCACCTTTTATGATGATTATATTATTATTTCCTAGTGTTTCAGAGAAAGCCGTCCCTGAACCAATGAAAACAATTTCCAATTTACCATCATTCTTAAGGGATAACTTATCTTCTATTTTTATTTTCTTCATATATTACATTTCGCAATTTGTGTGCCATTCGGACGCTTTAATATACTTAAAAGCAATAATATTTTAACAATTCTGTTAAAGATTTATTAATATTTTGTAAAAAAACAACATCAATATACACAATTTATGAATTTATATTCGCAATACATTACTAAAAAAGGGAATCTTATTAAAATAAGTATTATTACTTAACTAGCTATTTCATTGATAGCTAAGACAAGTCTATCTAAATCAGATTCACTTGTATATATGTTAGGAGTTACTCTGACTCCATCTATATGTTCGTGTTTAATTGCTACAGTATGAATTTTATACTTACCGAAAAGTTGTTGATCTATTTCACTACCTGTTAATCCTTTTATACCAAAATTTGCTAATGCACAAGAAAACTCGGGCTTTATAGATGTATTCATATAAACTTTAGGATTTTCTAATACTCTGCTTGTCCAGTAATTTTTCAAATAGTGTAATCTTTCTTGTTTTCGCTCTGTTGTTATCATATTATGAAAGTCGAGTGAATATCCTATTGCCATTTCTTTAGCAAAGCTACGAGTACCTAATGATTCAAATTTTCTGATATTATCTCCATCTGGTTCATCTGATGAAAGTAATGCCCAAACTTTACGAATTTTATCTTTTTTAATGTATAATAAGCCACTACCAAATGGAGCACATAACCACTTATGAAGACTTGTTCCGTAATAGTCAGCTCCTAAGTCAGGTATTTTATAGTCTAAATGTGCAAATGAATGTGCACCGTCAACTATTACTTCTATACCTCTTTTGTGTGCTTCATCAGCTATTTTTCTTACTGGTATTATCTGACCAGTCCAATTTATTATATGTGTTAAATGAACAATTTTAGTTTTATCAGTGAACTGGTCAGTATATAGTTTAACTATTTCGGCTTCATTATCCATAGGTAGAGGTAAATTTGCCTTCTTTATTACTATCCCATCTCTTTTTACTCTCTGGTTCCAAGCATTACGCATATTAGGATAGTCAAAGTTAGACATAACTACCTCATCTCCTTTTTCAAGGTTTAGACCGAATATTATAGTGTTTAGTCCTTCTGTACTATTCCTATTTATCGCTATTTCCTCTGGTGAACACCCTGCTAGCTGAGCCAAACTATCGCGCAATGGCTCTCTACCTGCATCAATTATCCTCCACATATAATAAGATGGTGCCTCGTTAGACATTCGATTATATTTTTCTTGTGCATCTTGTGTCACTTTAGGTTGGGGACTTACTCCACCATTATTCAGATTTAGAATATTTCTAGAAACAGTGTAAGAATCGCGTACCCAATTCCAAAATATCTCATCACTAGCCCGTTTCTCCTTATCCATAGAATGATTATCTAAAGATGCTGCTTTTAATCCACTACTAACAGCTGATTCTATCATCATATGTACTGAAGCTGTACCAAGTATTGCTGCCATATTCTTAACAAATCCTCGTCTGGAAGTCATAATTAACTCTCCTTACTGTTTAGTTCATACATTTCATATAACTCAGGTAATACACATTCCCAGCCATAAGTGTCTTTCAGCTTTACTCTGAACGCATCAGCCGAATGTGGCTCACCGTGTACTATAAATACCTTTTTGGGGGCTGACTCTAATTCGCTTAGCCAATCTAATAATTCTGATTGGTCAGCATGAGCTGATAATGCAGTTAGATTGAAAATCTCAGCATTTATATTATAATATTTACCGTATATTTTTACTTCAGATGCTCCTTCTAATAGTTGTCTACCCCTAGTACCTTCGGCTTGGTACCCTGCTAACATAACAGTTGTAGAAGGGTCTTCTATATATTCGGTTAAATAGTTTAAGACTCTTCCTCCTGTAACCATTCCACTGCCTGCAATTACAATTTTTGGTTTCTTATCATCCATTATATTTAAAGTTTCTCTAAAATCTTGGACTATTGTGAATGAATGGGACATCTTTCTACAATCATCTGCTGACATTTTATGCCAGCTCTTATGCTCTTTGAACACAGATAAAACGTTATTTCCCATTGGGCTATCCATTATCATGGGCATCATTGGGATTTTCCCCTTTTCTCTCAATTGCCAAAGTAAATACATAAGTGTTTGAGCTCTTTCAACTGCAAAGCTAGGTATTATCAGTGTTCCATTCTTATTGTAAGTATGGTGAATTACTTTACTTAGCTCTTCTTCCAAATTCAAATCCTCGTGCACTTTATCACCATAAGTCGATTCGACTAATAGGTAATCTGCTTTATTTGGTTTTTTGGGGGCTCTCAGTAGTAAGTCTTTTTTTCTTCCGATGTCACCAGAAAATACTATTACCTCACCTCGAACTTCTAATTCAATAAAGGAAGAACCTAATATATGCCCATTATATTGAAACCTAACTTTAATATCGGGATATAAATCTATCCATTCGCCTTCTTCAATAGGTTTGAATCTAGAAATGGCATTCTCAGCATCTATCATATTATATAGCGGCTCAGCCGTTTCATGTTTAGAATAACCACCTCTATTAGCTCTCTCTGCTTCTTCCTCTTGTATTTTGGCACTATCTCTAAGTATTATCGATGCTATATCTAATGTTGGTCTGGTACCTCTTATATGACCATTGAAGCCCATGTTGACTAACTTTGGTAAAAATGCAGTATGATCCGCATGACCATGTGTTAGTAAGATAACATCAATTTCAGATACCTTTACAGGTGGATAATTCCAATTTAATAATCTTAGCTTTTTAATTCCTTGGAACATACCGCAATCGATAAGTAATTTCCTATCTCCAGTATCTACAAGATATTTTGACCCTGTAACTGTACCTGCTGCACCAAGAAAATGTATTTTTAATTTCTGACTCATATTTAATTGCTCACGCATAGTTCTTTTGCTTCTCTAAGTATTGATTTATGTTTTGATCTCTTTATCCCAATTTGATTTAATAATTCAGGATTTTCAACCAAATTCTTACACATCACGATATCATTTTCTATAATCAAGTTTTTCTCTCTTCTAGTTAAAGTTGTTAATGAAGTAATTGGGTGTAAACCAGAATTATCTATTCTGTCTCTTAAACTACTCCCTCGAGGAGAATCCCAACTGACTAGTCCAAGTCCAGAGCAGTTCCCATATCTAAGAGCATCTGTGGTAAATCTAGTATTCGTAAATATCCACCCCTTGTGAGTCTTTCCATTATTATTCGGATTTTTCATTCTTTCTTTTTCGACATCGTCAAATCTTGATTTTATATATAAAGGAATCTTAACATCACATTTTCTAGCTTGATCACTATGAAATTTACATTCAATAATATAGTGTCTTTCACCTTTAGTTGCTATTACATCTATTTCATGATTTACACAATGCCCCTTTACAATAACTCCCACTTCAACTGAAAACCCTTGATAAGTTAACACCTCACCAATGAATTTTTCGAACGGATACCCAGTCGGACCTAACTCAAGGATAGCTTTTTTTAACTTGTATCTTGCTGCCGTTGGTCTAGATGACTTTCTAAGCATTTCGAACGCTTTTTTATATATTTCTTTTGTACTTATTCCATCAAAGAGTAGTTTTTTTATATTTTTAGTAATAAAGTAAATTGTTTCATCCGATGCCCCTGACCTTTCCAGCGAACCAATTAATTTTGATTCGTCAAAATCATCTTTAAGACCCGACATTTTTGTGATACTTATCTTTTTTTTATTCATATTTGAGTAGATTATGTCAGTTATAAAACAATATAACAATTCAGATAATCAAATAAAAAGACAATTTTAGATTTAATGGAAATAAATATAAAATTATAAAGTTATTTTGAATATTTTTTCAATTAGTTTATTTTGTGTTTCTATATCATAATAGAGATAAAAAAAATGAAAAAAATAGCTTTATTTATTTGTGCACTTGTTATCATAACAGCTTGTAAAACTATACAAAATGATGGCGAAAACTATGTAGCTGATGCTACACCTCCTGCAGACTATAACCCAATATTTATTACCCAAAAAATGGAGTTTGATAGTAACGAAAAAGATTCCCTACAGGTTAATGTAAGTAATGTCCGTTATGAAGGTAATAAAACTACTGCGTTTATACATCTGATTAATAGAAGGAATACACTACTTACCAACGCCAGTAATAAGAAAGAGATTTGGTGCGAAGTTATTGATTCCACTTCACTTGGGGAAAAAATTATAAATTCTAATATAATTGAGTATAAAGATAAGAACTCTTCCCCAATTAGTATTGCTATTGTTATGGACCATTCTGGTTCGATGGGGGAGGAAAGAGCTAGAAATATGCAATTAGCTATACAAAATCTTATAGAGAATAAAAGGGATCAAGATAGAATATCATTGATAAGATACGATAACAAAATAGCTGTACATGCAAATCCAAGCAAGGATAAAGATAATCTAAAGTCTGTTCATAAAATTAATGGTTTGGAAGGATATGGTAGTCTGACTGCGACTAGAGATGCTATCATAAAAGCTGTATCGATATTAGAAAATGAGCCACTTACACACAAAAGAGCTGTAGTTGTGTTTACAGATGGTTATGACAACTCTTCAAAATTAGATATTGATGATGTTGTAAAATCAGCAAAAGAAAAGAATATTTTTGTTTCTACAGTTGATTATGGTTTCAATGTCGATGAGAAAATGCTAAAAGAAATAGCGAACAGAACTTATGGTATCTATCATCATATTTATCTGACTAATGAGTTTGACTATGTATTTGATGATGTTTATACTAGACTTAGTAACTATTATTTAGTAGAGTATGATGTAGATAGTTTCGGTGAACATAAATTGAAACTTAAAATCTGTGTAGATGGTAAAGAATATTATGATGAATATAGTTATGATAATACACCACCAGTAGGCAGTTTAGTGTTACTAAATGTACTTTTTGACCACAACAAATCTACTCTGAAAAAAGAATCAAAAGATGCTGTAAAGATGCTAGGGGACTATATGAAAGCAAACCCTGAGCTAAAAATTGAACTTCACGGTCATACTGATAATACAGGGAACCCGGACTATAACTTAAAACTTTCTGATAAAAGAGCAGAAACAGTAAAAAATGAACTAGTTAGTCTAGGTATTGAATCCGAAAGAATTAGCTTTACGGGTCACGGTGATACTAAGCCAATTGCTGATAATAATACGAATGATGGAAGAGCTAATAACAGAAGAACCGAGTTCCTTTTAAAATAGCTTAATTATTGAGGTTGAATCTTACGATAACAGGGCAATGATCAGATATTTTCTTTGCTTTTTCTTCAGGAAACATTGTATTAATGTCAATCATATTGAGTGATGAATTTATAATTCTATCTTTCATAGATTGACTTACTATTATGTGGTCTATAGATTTCCAAATGGAGTATTTACAACTCATCATTTCCCTAGTCAAAAAATCAAATTCATCATTTTCAAGAATTGTAATATTGCTGTTCTTCTTTGTGGGATTATCATTAAAATCTCCAAGTAATATAACATCTTTGTCTTTCTTTATATCTATTAGCTTTCTAATTTCTTCAAGTAGTATTTTCGATTGTTCTTGTCTCATATCAAAACTTCTAGACTTTTTGTATGGTGTATCATCATATCTTGATGTAGATTTAAAATGAAATGAACCTACAAAGAAGTCGAATTCATTTAATCTACAATATGCAACCAAACCTGGTCTTAGGTCTGTATTACCTAACGAAATGGAATCTAACTGATAGATATTTACAATTTCTATATTCTTGTTTATTATGAGAGCTGTTTTTTGCTCTTTGGGATAAGATGAAGTTAGTATCGAATATTTACTTTCATCTATTATACTCTCGATAGATTTAGTGTTTTCAATCTCCTGAAGAGCTAATATATCCGCCTCTAGAGTAGAAATCACCTGTGATATATTATTTAAATCTTGACTAGTTCTTGGGGTTTTATCATTTATTCCGTCACCTAACCATGCAATATTAAAAGTTCCTACGGTTATTTCATTTTTTGTCCCACAGCTTGATAGAAATAGGATAGATAAAATAACAAATATTAGAGCTTTCATTTTCCAGTAAAGATTGATTTGACAATATGTCCAGCCATTTGTGGGTTTTCATTAAGTCTTCTTATTGAATAACCATACCAATCTATACCATAAGGTGTATAAACACGTACTTTATGTCCATTTGCGATTAATTTTGCTCTTAGTGATTCTGTCACTCCTAATAGCATTTGAAATTCATATTTATCTTTAGGTATTTGCTTTTCTTTAATCAGATTCTCAGCATAATCTAGTAACAGATCATCGTGTGTAGCGATACAAGTATAATAACCATTTTCAAACATATAGTTTAGTAATTCTTTATAGTTATCTCGGATTTTCTCTCGGTCTTTGTATGCTAATGAGGGTGACTCATTATAAATACCCTTACATAGTCTTGTACTTGGATTGAGTTTACTTAAAGATTTTATATCGTCAAGACTACGCTTCAAATATGCTTGGATTACAAATCCTACATTATCGTAGTCTTCAGCTCTTAACTTTTTATATATATCTAAAGTCATAGTCGTAAATGGTGTATTCTCCATATCCAACCTAACAAATAACCCTAGCCCTTTAGCTTTATCTACTATGCTTTTTATATTTTTATATGCAAAATCGAAGTCTATTTCTAAACCTAAAGAAGTAGGTTTTATAGATAAGTATGAGTCTAATGAGTTATCTTTAATTGCATCTAGTACAGCTAAACTCATTTCTGTTTCTTTTGCAGCTTGTTTTTTTGAAGTAACAAATTCGCCTAGTGTATCTATAGTAGTACAAGCTCCTTTGGCTTCAAGAATTTTACAAACGTTTACTGCTTCAGCTAAAGTAGCACCAGCTATGTACTTTTTAGCGAATATATACACAAAAGACTTCGGGAACAATGGTAGAGTCTTTGTAATGAGTTTGTTTATCATATATAATTATCCAAAAAAAAATTCCGCAATTGATGCAAACACAACTGCGGAATTTAACTAAAATTATATTAATACTATCTAACAACTTTTAGTTGTTGAACGTCTTTATACTTATCTGACTCTATCATTACATAATAAGTACCGATAGGTAACTCAGAGATATCTATCTCAAGAGGAGTTAGTCCTTTACTATAGTATTTTTCTCCTATAGTTTGATACAATTTACCATCAGTTCCAACTATTCTTATATTAGTTCTCATTTGGTAATTTTTTGAGTTGTTTACCATTAATGTAAATACACTACCAGCTGGATTTGGTGTAATAGATTCTATATTAAACTCACTTGAGTACGATTTGCCAACGCTAGACAGTCCATCAAAATAGAATATTCCAGTTTCACCAATTGATTCACTATTTCCTGGTACTTGAGCTCTTAACTCACCTATTTGACCAGGAACTATACTTGCATCAAAATCCCAAACGAATTCATTGTTTTCTAAGTCAACTTTATTATTGAATCTAGTTATCTGATTCCATTCTCCAGACTGATCAGCTCTAAAATATAACTCAAATTCACTGTTTATAAAATCAGTGTCAAATTTAATTTTGTGTGATTTCAGATTCGTATTTAAAGTATCATTCATCATTGGAGAAGTAATATTTACAGTTTCTTTACCTAATTCGAATGGAATAGAGACATTCACATTTGGAAAATCTTTTGATTCGATAAGTAAAATTGCTTTATCTGTAGCGACATCAGGGAAGTCAATATTGTTCAATGAGTTTACGTTACCAGATCCTATCTCTGTAAAATTTTCGCCATTGTCAGTTGATAGTTTCACTATTACATCGCCTACATTAAACCTAACCCAGCTTAATCTTTGTTGTGATAAATATCCTAATTTATCACCAGGTTGAGGAACCTCCGAAATAATTGTGTAATCAGTCACATCAAATGGTAAAACACTTTGGTCAAATACAGATGGATCATTAGCATCCTCTATACGAACCATATATTGATCACCAATTTCTGTTGGAATTGTCCATGTGTAAAGTGTATCTTTGTCACTATTTACCTCAGTAATTTCATTCCAAGTTTTACCTTTGTCGCTTGAGTAAAACAGTTTAGATGTGTTTACATTAGCAGCAATAAATGCGATAGTTTCTTCAGAACCAGCAAAATACTCTTCACCACCAATTGGACGAACTAATCTAACAACGGGCTCTTTAGGTTCAATAACACAACTCTTCAATGCATCTTTCGCAGACTTTCTAATTCTATCAATCATACGCGGATGAAATTGGAAAACGATACAACCACCAAAGTGACAGTAAATCATAATAGTTCCATCTTTCTTCGTTCTACGGTCTGTTCCAGATATACAATATGCATCATCTGCTAAATTAGCAGATACACAAGAATCGATTATAGATTCACCCATTTGTGGCCAACCACAGAAGTGAGTATGAGGACAACCAAAATTATGACCAAATTCATGGGCTGCAACTTGTACGTCTTGTGAAAATGCAACTCGAGGAAAATCTACTGTACCAGTCATACCAAGAGCAGAATATCCTTGATTCGAATTACAAAGTGTTCCACTGTAGTTTTGACCTGAGTATGCAATTCCTAAAGTAGAAGAACCTGAAGGTTGTCTTGAATTATCTGAGAATAATGTAGCTAATGATCTGTCTTGTGCTTCATTTGGTCTTGATAACCAAACATTTCTCATTGAACTTAGTTTTGTTTGAAGTCCTGCTCCAAATAACTGGAAGTAAGGATCTTCGAATGGATCGTTGAATACTGTAACATCGCTAACAGTTATAATAACTGCTGCTTCTCTAGTATAAATTCTAGATACTGCCGACATTACATTTTCTATATAGTCTATTGTTCTTTGAAGTGCTTCAGCTTGATCTTCAGTAGTCATATCTTCGAACCAAGTTTCCCAATTGTTTCTGCTTCTTTCCATAACAAATGCACTAAACATAATATATAATTCAAAATTAGCATCTGCAGCTATTTTTACCTCATATAGATCAAGTTTTTGTACTTCACTATGAGATTTGTGATCATCAAATTCGATTAATTCAGGTTGAAAATCGGCAAATTCATTCATACCACAAACTTCATTTATATCGTGGTCTATTTGTCCAAGAGTAGTCTCTGCAACATTGTGTGGTAGCTTTTCGCCTTTCAACTTAGATAGATCTGCTGATACATCATACATCTGACCTGACTCATCTTGAATAAAACCAGATAAACCTAGACTTGAATAAGAAAGGTAAACGTCAGAATTAGTTTGGTCTTCTATATATCCATAATACTTAGCGTTATTAGCACGCTCATAGTTAACCTTTTTCCCATCTTTGAATACTCTTATATTTACATCTTTTTTGAAAGCACTATTGTGCTTATTCAAAATAAGATTAACCGTATAGCCAGGTTTGATGGGGAAGTTATTTATTACAATGTGATTTGCTCCAGCACTAAAAATATCTTTTGCTTTAGAATCTAATATATCAAAATCATATCTGTTCATATCAGACTGTACAGTGCTATTTTTGCTATTTGTCAAAACAAAATCAGAGGCATCAAACTCCTGCGCCTCAGCATTTGTTGTAAATGCTGCAATCATTACCAGCATTAATACTAATTTTAAATTTCTCACCTAATTCCTCAAAACTTATTTATTAATTATTTTTTCTACTTCTTCAACGACTAAACTGTGTATTTCTTTTACACTTTGGTTGCCGTCTATAGTTATGAATCTCTTTTCTTTTTTTGCTAACTCATCATAACCGTGTATTACTTTATTATAGAAATCATCTCCAGAGAGTTCCATTCTATCTCTGTCTTTTTCCAAATCTCTATTCAACCCAACACTTCTTTCTATCTTTAGGTAGAAAGTCATATCTGGTAAGACACCTAAACTACCTATTTGGTTACTTTTTTCGATAATTTCCATATCAATTCCTCTTCCGTAACCTTGATATGCTGTAGTAGAGTCAAAGTATCTATCACTTAGCACTATCCTTCCTTGCTCCAAAGATGGTTGAACAATTGTCTTTACCAAATCTGCTCTTGCGGCTTGGAATAATAGCAACTCTGATATGTCCGATACTTCTAATTTTTTGTTTAAAAGTACAGCTCTGATATATTCTGATAACTCAGTACCACCAGGTTCTCTGAGTGTAACAACCTTATGCCCATTTTTAACCAAGTACTCTCTTAATAAAAGTATCTGAGTGCTTTTGCCTGAGCCATCTATTCCTTCGAATGTAATAAACATACTTTATCCGTTGAAAAAAACTTAAATTTACGCAATTTTTATGAAACTTAATTAAGTTTACTTTTTTTATTCATATCAATTATTATTACAAATTCGCCCTTGAGAGTCAGTTCATTAAGCCGAGTTTGTATATTTTCTATTGTATCAAATATGTATTCTTCGAACTTCTTTGTCAGCTCTCTTGCCAAACAGATATTGAAATCTTCATCTTTCATCTTATTTAGGTCTTTCAAAAACCTTTTTACTCTATTTGGTGATTCGTACATTATAATTGTACCGGTTTCTTGTAATAAAGATTCCATGAATTTCTTTCGTCCCTTAGTATTAGGGACGAATCCGAGGAACTTAAATTGGTGAGAAGGGAAACCAGATGCACTTATAGCAGTCACAAAAGCGCTAGCTCCTGGTAAAGCAATCACATCTATTCCTTCTTCTCTACACTTACGTACCAGAGGGAAACCTGGATCAGATATTAGTGGAGTTCCTGCGTCACTTACTAATGCGACTGCCTTACCACTAAATATCTCATTTATAAGAAAATCTGTTTTTTGAGATTCGTTGAATTCATGATAACTAATCATAGGAGTGTTTATCTTGTAGTAGAACAGTAACTTACCAGTTACACGAGTATCTTCGCAAGCTATTACATCTACACTTTTCAGTATTCTTATTGCCCTAAACGTCATATCATCCATATTACCGATAGGGGTGGGTACTATGTATAATGCCGGTTTAACTTCTTCTGCCATTTCGCTCTCTTAACTTCTTGAAAAAACCCTTCAGTAGTTCTGAAGATTCTGTCTCGTAAATACCGTAATGAACTTTACACTTATGGTTTAGCTTTTCGTTATTAGTTATATCCAAAATACTGCCACAAGCACCTGACTTTGGGTCTGTAGTTGCTATGAATAGCCGATTAACCCTTGACAACACAATAGCACCTGCACACATAGCACACGGCTCTAGCGTTATATACATATCACAATCTAGTAAGTGTTTGTAACTTATGCTTTTCTGTGCTTCTCGAATTGCCAATAACTCTGCGTGTGCAGTCGAATCACTGTCTATCTCAACTCTGTTGTGACTCTTAGCTATTATATCTCCTTTATATACTATAACACAACCAATGGGAACATCTCCGTATTCAGCTGCTTTTTTTGCCTCTTCCAAGGCAAAGCCCATATATTTATAATCTATTTCAGTCAATATTTATTTATTCTCTAAATTAAATTATATTTGTTGCGTCTAGTGTGCATTATCTAAATTAAAAATTTGTGTCTTATTATGAATGAAATGTTAAAAATTGCAATAGTTACGAAAAACGGTGAATCAATTGTCGGTACTTTCGGATCATCACAATACTTCAAAGTATATGAAATAGAAAACGATAAAATTGTGAACGAAGAACTAAGAGAAGTTTATGTAGATAAAGCTGACGAGGAAGTTCCTTCACTTATATCTAAGAATAGTGGCGGCAGTGGTATGGGCCAATTCTCATTGACAGTAGTAGATGCAAGCAAAGACAAACACATGAGAATAGCAAAATCTATATCTGATTGTCAAGTAGTAATTGCTCGTGGTATGTGTGCTAATGCTTGGGACAGTATAGAGCAATTCAAGATGGAACCTATCATCACTACGAACAAAGACTTCGAAGAAACAGTCCACCAATACCTAGATAACTCGCTAGTAAATCATAAAGATAAAGTTCATTGATGGGGTTATTGAGAAGCTAAATGAATGAGGATTTAAAAGGCTATCTTGTAGATAAAGTAGAGTATCGAGGTGAAAGTATTTTCACAATATATATTAGTAAAGGAGATTCGAAATTAGGGATAAACCTTTTAGACTGTTTTGCATTAGATGTGGAAGCAATAATTGGGAAAGTAATAGAAAATTACTCAGTTTCGAATCATTTAAATATGAAATATATTTTTCATTGTCAACAGTTAAATTTAGAGCAAAAGGATTTTCAGTCAATTTGGATTCAAACAATAGATGAAAACCAAGAAAAATATGAAATGCTTGGTGCTTTTAAAAACATTGTAATAGATTCGAATTTACATCTTTACAACCCTATTTCAGAAGATAAATATTAACAAAATCTAATAAATGAAAAAATACGATTTAGCAATTATAGGTGGGGGGATTTCTGGTCTCTCTGCTGCCTTGATACTCTCCGCTGGAATCAAGGATAACGAAAACTTAAAAGATAAAAAAATCTGTGTGATAGACGCAGGTGGCTCTGACGCTTTGAAGGCAGAGTTCTTCAATGCTCCAGGTGTGAAGCAAGGTACTTCTGGCAAAAAAGCTATACAGAAATTAGTAGATCAAGTTCAAAGCTACGGTAAAGCTAAAATTCATAATGGCAGAATTACTGAAATAGTGAAAGGGGAAGACTCTTTTATTATCAAAACGAAAAAAGGAAAGGAATACTCGGCTTCTAGTCTATTACTCGCAACTGGCTTCAGAAGTTGGGATATAGCAGGGTTAGAACTACCTTTGAAGAGGTTCACTCGAACAACAAATGATTCTCGAGTTGCTATAGAACACACAGAATACAAAGTCAGTGACAATATCTACGTTTGCGGTTTGCTTGCTGATGTTAGCTCACATTACCCGATTGTTGCCGGCACTGGTGCTCAAGCCGCTATCAATATAATGTACGATTGGACAGGGGAGTGGATAGTTATTCACGATAAGTAGTGTAATACTTAGCGGTTACAAATATCGTAGAGACGTATTGTATATGTCTCCAATTCTCTTTGTATAAAGAACTACAGTCCTACTTTTTATCCTTTAACTTAGCTACATCTCGAGCTAGTTCAGGAAGTGTATTTAGAGTAGCTTCAATTTTGAATGCCTGCATTTGTGGTCTTGCGGGTGAGCCAAAGTAAACACCACCTTTTGAAATAGATTTGTTCGTACCCGATTGAGCAATCAGAGTTACATCATCGCCTATCTTTAGATGTCCTGCTATTCCAACTTGTCCACCTAAGCGTACTCGTTTGCCTAGGTTTGTTGAACCAGCTAAACCTGTTTGTGCAGCTATACCAGTGTTCTCTTCTATTACGCAATTGTGACCAATCTGGCATAGGTTGTCTATTTTGACACCGTTACCAATGATAGTGCTACCTACTACAGCTCTGTCGATAGTAGTATTACAGCCAATTTCTACATCGTCACCAATTATTACATTTCCGATTTGTGGTATTTTTGTATAAGACCCGTCTTCTCTATTCTCAGTGAAACCAAAACCATCGCCACCAATTATTGCTCCTGCATGTATAATACAATTAGAGCCAATAATAACATCTTTGTAGCAAACTACACTAGGGTATATCCTATTGTTCTTACCTATTTGTACATTATCTTGTAGGGTGCAATTCGCTTCTATTATAGTACCTTCTTCTATACGGCAATTATTACCAATCACACAGTTAGGGCCAATAGAGACAGACTCGTCAACAAAAGTGTTCTCACCAACTACAGCAGACTTGTGTATGCCTGTAGCCGCTTCTTGAGATATGAAATCAACTAATTTAATAATTTTTATAAATGCTGAATATGGGTCATCTACTTTTATAAATGTTTGACCAGTTTCAGGTTTTCTATCTAGATTCTTCGGTACTATTATACAAGTAGCATCGGAGTTTTCTAGAGCTTCTAAAAACTTGGGGTCAGAATAGAATGTTAACTCACCTTGTGTAGCAAATTCTATTCTATTTAGATTAAAAATAGATACATTTTCATCGCCAACTATTTCACCTTTTACTGTTTCGGCAATTTCTGAACATTTAATTGATTTCATAATCTACGACTATTCTTTAGTTATTTTCTATTTATTATCTACGGCGTACTCTACGCGGATTTTTCTCAGCTTCTTGTTGATTACGGGGGTCTTTATCGATTTTTTCTTTAAGCTCATCTTCCATTTTCTTGACATCAACCCCTAATTCTTTAAGAACTTTAACAGTTAAATCATATTTGAAATTTGCATAAGCTAAGGGTTGTACACTCTGATCTAGTACTATATCAAATCCTTCTTCGGCAGATACTTTCTGAACCGCAGCATAGATTTTAGCTTCAACCGGTTCTTGAATTTGCTTTACCGTTTTGTCAAATTCACCACCGGGCTGAAATTTTTCAGTAGCGTAATCACCTTTCTTTTTGATTAACTTTTCCAAATCTGATTCGTTTTTTTGACGTTCTTCATCAGACCATATTAATCTGTTCTTTTTTATATCATATTCTAGTTTATTAATCTGCTCTTGCATTGCTTTTATTTCACGCTTCCATTCATCGACTATAGTTTGTATTCTTTGTTCAGCTTGTTCGGCTTCTTGGAACTTTTGTCTAATAGTTTCAGAATTGAAAAAACCAACTCTTTGAGAAAAAAGAGAAGGGCTTGCCATTGCGAAAAGGCAGAGAATCAGCAATATTTTATATTTATTCAAGAGCATATTTACTTGGTGTGATACTTGGTTAAATTCTTTATCTGTTATTTATTATTAAATTGAACGTTAAAGTTATTCTTCTGTAGATTCAATAAGCATATTCTCATATATCTTAGTTTCTACTGGTCCTTGAATTCGTTTTACTACTTTGTCAAATTCACCACCTGGCTGAAATAACTCAGTAGTGTAATCACTTTTCTTTTTGATTAACTTTTCCAATTCTAATTCATTCTTTAGCTTTTCTACGTCAGACCAGATTAACCTATTCTTTTCTATATCTTTTCTTAGACTGTTAATCTGCTCTTGCATAGCTTCTAATTCTATTTTCCAATCATTTACAATTGATTGGATTTTTTGTTCTGCTTGTTCAGCTTCTTTGAACTCTTGCCTTACAGTTTCCGAATCTATAAACCCAATCTTTTGAGAAAAGAGTGAAGGGCTTGCAGTAGCGATTAAGCAGAGAATTAGTAATGTTTTAAATCTACTCAAGAGCATATTAACCTAAATATTTATTAGTATTAATTACTTGCCGCCTCTTTTAAGCATATCAAGTACTTTGAAAGTAATGTCTAGTGCATCATCTGCAAACAAAACAGATTCAGTACTGCTATCTAGTACTAAGCTTAACTTTTCTGCAGCAGAAACTTTATCTATTGCATCTTTAATTTTGTTTCTTAACGGTTGCAATAGTTCTAATCTTTTCATTTGCAACTCACCTTGTTGACCGAATTTAGCTTGTTGGAATTGTAATACAGTTTGATTAAGTGCTTGCAATTCTTGTTCTGTAGCTAATTGTTGTTCCTGAGTCATCATTCCTTTTTGCTTTTGGTAAGTTTGGAACTTTGATTCCAAATCACCTTGCATTTTAAGTAACGAGTCTTGATACTTTGTAGCCATTTCTTTTATTTCAGTATCTATTTTTTTTGCGTCTGGCAATTGCTCTACAACCATTTGTAAGTTTGCCACACCAACTTTCATTGATTGTGCATTAGCAAATCCGAAAGTTCCAAATAATAATACGATCAAAAGTAATTTTAGGTTTTTCATTTATTCCTCGAAAAGTTCTAATATTTAGTTAAACATAAGTTTGTAAGTTAAAATTAATGCTTTGTAATTCAAAATTATTGTCCTATTTCAAATAAGAATTTCCATCCAGGAACAGTGCCAAACTGAGTTATTGGGTCAAAACCATAGCCATAACTGAAACCGATGATACCTATAGGGTTTAGCAACATCTTGAGCCCCATACCTGCTGAACGCTTCAAATCAAATAAATCAGCCCCACCAAATCCATCCCAAACATTTCCTGCCATAGCAAATCCATAAAAGTAAATAGGCATCGGGTTCAATGTTAGTGCAAATCTCATCTCAGCAGAGAATTTTGCGTGTAGTTTTCCACCTATGTTCTCTAAATCTCCGTCACCATAACCTCTGAAAGGTATAGTACCAAAGTTAGATAATCCAGCACCACCCATTCTATATAACTCTATTGGTGCTATAGTAGTATCATTTTCAATACCATCTATATAACCCATCTGAGCACCTAAATATAGTACTACTCTGTCTTGTTCATCTAGTTTATACATTGTGTTATAGAAATCAAAGTATATTTCTGATTTGAAAAAGTCAGTCTGTCCTATACCTACGGCTCCCATAGCCCAATTGTTCGTAAATCTGAATTTTGATCCTTGAGAAGGGAAGAATAGCTCGTTAGTATTATTTCGAGATATACTACCGCCCAAAGTTATTTCATTATATTTACCTGGTCTGTAGAACTGGCTATTAACTCCTGCTTGCTCACTGATATCATTTAGTTGGAATTGGAAACTACCATCAACTCTGAAATAATCATCTGGCCATTTGACTCTTCTACCAAAGTTTAATCTAAATCCTTGGCGTTGTAATTTTAAAGTCGAGAAATTATAGTAAATGTCAAAGACATTGAAACCAACTGTTGTAGGTTCATCAAATAACCAAGGCTCAGTAAACCCTAGCGAGAAGTTACGATACCTATTTGATTGCCCAAATTCCCAGTTAAAGTTGAAAACTTGCCCCGCACCACCATTAAGTGGCTCTAATATTGAGAAATTGTTGAAGGTAAGTCCGACAGACCCAGTTAACCCAAAGCTTCCAGCAAATCCAATTGAAGCATTGAATGTATCAGTCGACCTTTCTTCAACGTTGTAAACTAAATCTACAGAAGTGTTATCATTATCTACAGGTTTCACATCTGGACGAAGTTTTTCGGGATTGAAATATCCCATTACCCCTAATTCTTTTACAGATCTAACTATTGCAGCACGATTAAAATAATCCCCTGGTCTAGTATAAAGCGTTCGTCTGATTACTTTATCTTTAGTTTTGGTGTTTCCAGCTATTATTACTTTTCTAATCTTGTATCTATCACCTTCTAGTGTACTGATAAGTATATCCACAGAATCTTTAGCGACTTTGATTTCTTGTGGTGCAAACCTAGTTTGCAAATATCCAGTGTTATTATAAAGAGAAAGTGCATCAGAGAACTCTTGATTCCCATTCAAGTTGAGCATAAACTTTTCTTTATTATATACATCACCTTTCGGAAAATCTAATCTAGCTATCAAAGCTTCATCTGGAAAAACAGTATTTCCTTCAAAAGTTATATTCCTAACGTAGTAACGGTTCCCTTCATTAATATTAACTGTTATATGAACGGCTTGATTATCTTCGTCGTATTCCACTGAATCAGATATAAACTCATAGTCCATAAATCCTTCATTTGCATAGAACTTCGATAATAACTCTATATCTTTTTTGTAATCTTTTTTATCAAACTTAGATGATGACCAGAATTCATACCATGATTTGGTATGAGTTTCGTCAAATTCCGATTCCAAATCACTATTGCTAAATTCTTTATTTCCATTAAATCGGATAGATTCAACATAGAATTCAGAACCTTCTTCTACATATATTTTCAAATCAACGTAAGCATCAGATGAATCTGTTTGTAATATTTCAGGGATAATTTTTGCAAATGTTAATCCTTCTTCATCGTATTGAGCTTTAATATCTTTTTTAATTAGGTATAAATCGTATTCCGTGATTATATCCCCTTTGTTTTTACCTACCCCTTTCTTAATTTCTTCAGTAGTAAGCTCAGAGTTATTAAAGACTTTAATGTCAGACAAACGTTTGTTTTCTTCCACTTCTATGGTCAGAAATACTCCATCTCCAACTACTTTATCAACTATTACATCGATATTTGAGAATTGTCGACGATCCCATAGTGCTTTCAATGAGACGTTTAGGTTCTCATCATAAGGGTAAGAAATAGTCTCTCCCTCCTTTAAACCAGTTAATGCAATGATAGTAGAAGCGTCTGCACTTTGTGCTCCTTCTACCTCAATACCTAAGATTTTGTATTTGAGAGTACTTTCTTGACTAAAAAGAGAAGTAGTAAAAGCGAATAGTAATATAAAAATGATTTTACTTGCGTTTGATAACATCTATAACTTTCTTTAAATATGATTGTTCAGTTGATTCATTAATCTGACTCGAAGTTTTGCCAAATCGACGCTCTCTATGAGCATAGTCAGTTAGTGCAGAATACAAATCGTCTCGTCGGAATTCAGGCCAAAGCTTTTCAGTGAAGTAAATCTCAGAATATGCAAGTTCCCACAACAAGAAATTACTAATTCGATATTCACCACTTGTTCTTATAAGTAAATCAGGGTCAGGAATGTTTGCTGTTTGCAAATATCCAGAAAAAAGCTCGTCAGTAATGTCTTCTGGGGATAGCTTACCACCACGAACATCAAGAGCTATCATCTGAATAGCACGCATAATATCCCAACGCGATCCGTAACTTATTGCAAGATTAAGATGCATACCAGTATTGTCCTTAGTTTTCTCGTAAGATTCACGAAGAATCTTTTGGACACTTTTAGGTAGAGAATTAGTTTTACCAATAGTGTTGATAACTACCTGGTTTTCATTAAGTTCTTTGAATTCTTTCTGTAGAAATATTTCAAGTAACTTCATCAGACCATTGACTTCCATAGGAGGTCTTTTCCAATTCTCAATACTAAAAGCATAAAGAGTAATATGTTTTACCCCTATTAGAGATGCCGCATTGACTATGTCGCGGACACTCTCTATCCCTTCTCTATGACCGAATAGACGTT
>JAUHXN010000254.1 GCA_030426865.1 bacterium
CACTCGTTCGGGTCCTTGTTGACCATTAGGGAAATATACATTGAAGTAAGATATACCATCTATTCCTATTTCTATTACCCTACCTTCATTATCGAACTGCTCAACTCCTATACTATCATTGATATACTCTGGCTCTTTTTTACTGAATATACCGACACCGCTATATCCTTTCTTTATCTTACAAGCTGAGAAATATGATTTATACCCTTCAGGAGCAAGCAGATGTTCTTTTATCTGTTCTTTTTCAGATTTAGTTTCTTGCATTAATAATAGGTCTGGATTTTCTTTTTCTACATAATCGAATAAATCATTTATTTGTACTTTCTCACCATATCTTAATTTAGGGTTTTGTCCTGATATTGATCTATAACCGTTTATATTCCAAGATACTATTTTCATTTATTTTCCTTTATTTTATTATATCTTTATCATTATCTTCAGAGATAATACCGAGCTTTTTGGCTCTTTTCTCCCAATTTTTTCTAGCAAACTGTTGCAAATCTTCTGTAGTATCATATTCATCCATTATTTCGACTCCTAGTAAAGTCTCAATAATATCTTCCATAGTTAATATACCAGAGAAACCTTTGTATTCATCATATACAGCGGCTATATGCTCGTTATTATGGATGAATTGTTCATAAGCCGTGGGTAATGTATCATCAATCGAAATAAATCTTATAGGGCGCTTATATTTCTCTAATTTGCTTTTACCTTTTTTTGCTATTATATCGTTAATCAAATCTTCTTTTATTACATAACCTGTTATATTTTCAACAGATTCATTATACAAAGGGATTCGTGTAAAATGTCTAAATTTCAGATTTTTAAAAAAATCAGATGCTGTTGTGTTCTCTTCTTCAGAGACCACAACAGTTCTTGGTGTCATAATATCATGAACTGTAATTTCATCAAAACGAAGAAGGTTTTGAATTATCTGTGATTCTTCTTTGTCAAGAACTCCTTCTGTTTCACCTAACATAGTCATCATGTGAATATCGTAACGGCTGATCTCGCTTCCTTCTTTTTTTACTTTGAACCTCTTAGTAATAAAAGGTGCTAATACTACGAATGGGTAAAGAATCCAGATCATTCCTTGCAATGCATACGCTATAAAAGGTGCAAATTGTTTCCAATAAGCAGCCCCAATAGTTTTCGGAATAATCTCAGAGATGATTAGTATAACTAAAGTTAGTGCAATAGAAATAGCGGTCAGATATTCTGTTCCCCATATATGTTGAGCTTGTGCACCAACACCTGCTGCTCCAAATGTATTTGCAAATGTATTAAGTGTCAGAATAGCTGTAAGAGGTTTATCTATCTCATCTTTGAACCGCTTTAGTTTAAAAGCATAAGGGCGGTTTTCCATCACTTCTGCACTTATAAAGCTGTGAGTTGTACTTAATAGAGCCGCTTCCAAAAATGAACATAGGAAGGAAAAAAATACAGCTATAAATAAGTAAATTAGTAATAGTTCCATATATTTAGAATTAGTGGTATTAATTTTTTTGAAATATAATCAATCCGATTAGATGAACAAACCTATTTCAGATGATTTACCTTTGCAGTTTATCAAAGGTATTGGCCCAAAGCGTGCAAAAGCGTTAGCAAAAGAGAATATATTTCAACCGTTAGACTTGATTAATTATTTTCCTCGTGATTATATTAATCGCGATTCTTCATTTACCCTTGCCTCTTTAAGCAAAAAACTATTCTTCAGTTCGAATAATTTATTCGAATACGAACAGGATTATAAGAACGTGGAGTACTCATTTATAGTTGATGTAGTTGATAAATCACTACAGAAATTTAGAAATAGGCGTAAATTATTTTCACTTTCAGTTAAGGATAACAGTGGAGGTAAGGCAAAGATAAATTTTTGGGCTAACGTTCATTTTTTTGAGAATAGCTATAAAGTTGGAGATAAGTTATTAATTAGTGGTAAACCAGATAAATCTAAATTTGGTATTTCATTCACTCATCCGGAAATAGATAAAATAGATTTAGATGAACTGAAAGAATTTAAAGAAGAAGGAATACTGCCACTTTATAAACTACCTTCTTCTTTTATAAAAGTTGGTATACGTAACAGAGCATTAAGAGATATGATTCGTTACTGTTTAGACCAATATCTAAGTAGCGTAAGTGAGACACTTGACAGAAATATATTAGAACTAATTGATGCTCCAGATATTCAAACTGCCACTGAAAATTTACATTTCCCGGTTAGTACAAGTTTATTAAAATTATCTCAAAAACGTTTTAAGTTCGAGGAAATGCTCTTTTATCAGTTGACGATTCTTTCTCAGCAGGATAAATATGTAAAAACTGAAAAAGCTGTCCCAATGGGAAAATCCTTAAAGTTAGCAAAGGATACACTTAAAAGCTTTCCTTTCGAACTAACTATTGATCAAAAAAATGCTTTGAATTTGATTTGGAAGAAATTAAATTCAACTACACCGATGAATGTCTTGCTACAAGGTGATGTTGGCTCAGGTAAGACTATTGTTGCAATTGTTTCTATGATGATGGCAGTAGAGAGTGGTCATCAGACATTACTTATGGCTCCGACAGAGATTTTAGCAAAGCAGCACTATCAAACTTTACAGAGCATACTACCAGATTCAATTAGAACCGAATTACTAGTAGGGGGACTCTCTGCTAAAGATAAAAAAGAGACATTAGGTAAAATAGAATCTGGACTTACAAATATAATTATTGGGACTCATGCACTTTTCCAAGATAAAGTTGAGTACAATAACCTAGGTTATGTTGTAATAGATGAGCAACATAGGTTTGGAGTCGATCAACGCTCATTATTAAAAGAGCTAGGTAAAAAATCAGGAGATGAAAGCACAGTACCACATATGTTACTTATGACAGCTACTCCTATTCCTAGAACATTGGCAATGACTAAATATACAGATTTGCAGATTGTTTCTATCAAATCTAAGCCAAAAGATAGAAAAGAAATAATCACTAAGGTTAGATTCGAAAGCGACTTACCCAAGATATATGAGTTTATTAGTTCTCAAGTAAATGAGGGGAGACAAGCTTATATAGTTTATCCTCTTGTGGAAGAATCTGATAAACTTGAGCTAAAGTCAGCAGTAGAACACTATGAACTTTTAAGTAAGCAGATATTTCCTCAATTGAAGTGCGGATTACTGCATGGGCAAATGCATTGGAAAGAGAAAGATGAAGTAATGAAAGATTTCTCTGATAAGAAGTATGATATACTCATATCCACCACAGTTATTGAAGTTGGAATAGATGTACCTAACACAACTGTTATGCTCATAGAAAATGCGGAAAGATTCGGATTATCTCAATTACACCAATTACGTGGCCGTGTAGGTAGGGGAGAATACCAATCGTATTGTATACTAGTTGCTTCACAAAAGTACAAACAATTGTTTGTAAAGAATTTAACAGATATACCAACAGTTAAAAGACTTAGCGCGTTGGAGAAAACTAGTGATGGGTTCGAATTATCAGAAATAGATTTGGAACTACGAGGGCCTGGAGATTTTCTTGGGACTAAACAATCAGGTATGCCTGAATTTAAGTTTATTGACTTAGTCAACGATAAGGATATCATAAACGATGCTAAACGCGTTGCCGAAGATATTATAGAATCTGGTATTAACAACTATCCAAAAACTGCTAGAACTTACTCTATTCACGAAAAAAAGGGTAATTATATTACTGTTGGTTAGTATTCTTATCCAACATTTCCATAGTTAAGCCATGTGGCTTTGTTCTACCATTGCTATCCACATTCACAAATACAATCTTATCAATTGTTACTATCACCGTCTGTGTATCTTTAACTCTGACTAAGCATTTCAATGTAATCGATGTTCGTCCTAAAGAAATCAATTCACATCCTATTTCAATTATATCACCTCTGAAAGCAGGATTAACAAATTCGATTTCTGACATATATTTGGTAACAACGTGATTATCATTTAGCTGACACATAACAAAAATAGATGCTTCTTCGTCTATCCATTCCATCAATACACCGCCCATAAGTGCTCCGGAAGGACTCAAATCAGGTGGCTTAACTAATTTTCTAGTTTTGAAATTCATTCTTTATTTTCCTTTAGCGTTTCAATTGTTTTGCCGTGTGCTCGTGGCCTACCGTTGGGATCAACGTGAACTAATACAATTTCATCTATTTTTATTATCGTGGTTTTGGTGTCTTTAACTCGAACTTCGCATTTGATTGTAATCGATGAACGCCCAACCTTAACGGTTTCACATCCGATCTCAATTATGTCATTATTAAATGCTGGACTTATGAAGTCGATTTCAGACATATATTTAGTAACTATATGATTATCATCTAGTTACTAAATA
>JAUHXN010000255.1 GCA_030426865.1 bacterium
AAAATAAATCTTCAAATATTCGTTTCAGTTCCGCATTTTCTGATATTTGTGAAAGCATTAAGCTGTCAAGTTTGACACTAACTATGAAATCATCTGTATGAGTAATCTCAGCAAGTTCTCTATTCCTATCATCCAACATCTCCGAAACAATAGAGAATTCGTGTCCCTTCGTATCAGCAATATCGCGTAAATGTAGCAACGTGGATAGTGTTCTAGCATCACTTGCTTGTATATCACTATTCTCAGTTTGACTAAGAACAATTATATGATTATAAGTTTCTATATTCAAATCGTCTAATATTCTTCTATTTGTTGTATCACCAAACCAGAATGTAACTGTCTGATTTTTCAAATCTGCACAATGAAGTGATAAATCGTTTTCAGCAGAAGAGTCCTCAGCTATCACTGTTATTCTAGAACCAGGATGAACATAATTATCTAGCTCATTGATGATAAGATGAGCGCGCCTATTCCAACCAATTATTAATGTAGTTTCAGGAGAAGGGTCTACATACTCAGGATTCTTTCTAATAGCATCTGTGTTGATATTAAATGATTTTTTACCTGATAGTTTAATTGTATCATCATCTTCAGAAATTGCTATTAATATATCTCCAATCTCGATTTTGGTGTCATGTTCTGGCTTTAGTAATATTTTACCGTTCTTTTTTCTAAGACCTATTAGTATAGAATCTTCATAAGAGAACATGGCTTCTATGAATGTTTTACCGACTAGAGCAGGTTCTTCTTGGAAGTATATCTCATCACCACTAAAGTCCAGTAACTCATTGAAGACAACAGACAATCCGGGTTGGCGACAAGTTTGAGCTGTAATTCTAGAAATCAGATAATCAAAAATCACAAGTTGAACTTCATCACGACCAGCTATTTCTGCAATAGCTACATTTCGTGGGTCTCTTATCTCTGCAACTATATGATATTTTGTGTCTTTACTTTTTCTGTTAGGATTGTTAGTAATTGCTAATATTGTTTTTATTACGATTGAATCAGGGTCTTTCGACTCTGGAGCTATTATAATAATAGATTTTGCTTCATGTATATTTAGAATTTCTAAATCAATCAAATCTATAGGACTACCAGTTCTACAAACTACTTTAGTCGTCTTTAGATCTTTAACTTTCGAATTAATTTCGTCTTCCATGTAGATTTTATCCTTTTCTGCTAGGATTGCTATAGAAGCATGTTTTTGATTCTCGTTGGCTATTACTAATTCTTTTACAATTGGGAATACCTGGAATGACCATCCTAATATAATTGTATGATTAGATTCTAAAACGAAAGACTTACCCTTTCTTAGGTCAGTAAGTTTATTAATAACCCCGTTATTTACAATAGCTATTAATACGGAGAATAGAAATAATCCACCGAGAGTGGCGATAAGCATAAAAGTAAGAAACGGCCAAATAATCGGATCTTCAGCTACTACACCTGGATCCAACATTCTAAGAAGTGTAATATAGATAGCATCGAAAAAGTCTATATCTCCCGCTACTTTACCATTAGCAACAATATCAGGGGTCAATACCCCAGTTATTATGAGGAGGCCTGATAATATTAAAAGAAATATAAATGACCCACCTAGTAGTAGGAATAGTGGGGCAGATGTTCCCTTTGACATTAGATTATCGAAATTATACTTAATCCACTTGATAAACTTGTGTTGTTCGTGCTTCATATTATACTTGATTGTTACTTTTTTATCTCATAAAATACTAATTATTATCAAAAGCACAATAATTAAGCCATAATATAATTTATTCTAGAATTGATTATATTATTAATAAATATAAGAATTGTTAAGCTTATCAAAGTAGTTACTAAGTTCTATTATTTTTAGCTTCGTCTATAAGTTCAGCTAATATTTGAAATGATTGTAATGGTGTTATTGCCTCTATACTCATTTGCTTCAGTCGTGTTCTTAATTTATCATCTTCGAAAGCAAAAATTGCCATCTGCCCAGAAGGCTCTGGTGCTGTGATTGGTTTTAATTTCTTAACATCTGGCTTTGCAGAGCTTAGCTCATCTCCGTCTATTTTCTGTTGACTAACATCACTTTCTAAAGTCCCCATAATCTCTTTAGAGCGTTCTACTACTTCATAAGGTAATCCAGCCATTTTTGCTACATGAATTCCGAATGAGTGATCAGCACTACCCTCTAACACTTTATGAGTAAATATAATGTTAGTATCTCTCTCTACTACATCTACTTTGTAGTTTTTTATTCTGTCATATCGGTTTGCAAGCTCATTGAGTTCGTGATAATGAGTAGCAAATAATGTCTTTGCTTGTAGTTTATTGTGTATATATTCTGCTATAGCCCACGCTATTGATATACCATCGAAAGTAGCTGTTCCTCTACCTACTTCATCTAATAATATCAAGCTTTTGTCAGTAGCATTATTCATTATACTTGCAGCTTCTTGCATTTCAACTAGGAATGTACTTTCACCAGTTCTAATATTATCTCCTGCTCCTACTCTAGTATATATTTTATCTACTAGACCCATTATGCAGCTGTCTGCTGGAACATAACAACCAATCTGCGCCATTAGTACTATGATAGCTGTCTGACGAAGATAACATGATTTACCAGACATATTAGGCCCAGTAATTATGTGTACAAGCTCGGTATTAATATCAAACTTAGTATTGTTCGGAGTATAACTCTCGCCGTGTGGTAAGCTAATTTCGACAGTTGGATGTCTTCCGTTTATTATATCAAGATTATTATCATTAGTTATATTTGGCTTGCTGTAATTACGTTGAAGAGAGACAAAAGCATAAGATTGAAGACAATCTATTTGAGATATAATAAAACTGCTAAGTTTAAACTCTTGTAAATAAGACATTAAGTCATTCATTAGCTCAGAGAAAAGCTTTTTCTCAATAGTCTCAATTTTCTCATCGGCACTAAAAACTTTTTCTTCGAATACTTTTAGCTCAGGCGTTATATATCTTTCTGAGTTTGTTAGAGTTTGTTTCCTATGATAGCTTTCTGGTACTTTGTCACTATTGATTCTAGAAACTTCTATATAATAGCCGAATACATTGTTGAAGCTGACTTTCAGACTATTTATTCCTGTTGTTTCTCTTTGTTCTTTTTGATAATTACTTATCCAGTTTTTTGCAGAATATCGAGCCGTTGCATATTCATCTAACTCTTCATTGTATCCATCTCTGAAAACATTACCTTTACCAATATTCAATCCTGGTTCATCTTTCAGAGCATTTTCTAATTTACTCGTAACTTCTTGTAAATTGGGGATACTGCTCCCCAACTGTGAGAGGTAAGTATCTTCAAACGAAGAAAGGAATTTCGTAATGTCAGGCAGAATAACAAGCGAATTTTTTAGTGCCACCAAATCTCTTGGGTTCGCCCGGAGAGTGGCTATCTTTGTTGCCAATCGCTCTATATCACCTATTTTTTTTAACTCTTCTCTTAGCTGATTAATCTTTTGAGAATTGTATAGCTCTTCTACAGCATTCAATCTTCTTTCTATTTGCCCCTTATTTTTGAGAGGCATAGATATCCATTTTTTGAGTAATCGTCCACCCATAGGTGTATATGTATCATCGAGTGCTGCGAAGAGTGATCCGTCCTTTTCTCCTTCTGTAGTCATAGTTATTTCTAGATTTCGTCTAGTGGAACTATCCAATAACATATATTCGGCCGTATCATAATTAGTTACTCTACTAATATGAGTTAGGGCTGCATTTTGGGTCTCATTCAAATAATGTAAAACTACACCTGCGGCAATAATACCTACAGATAAACCATCAATCCCGAATCCCTTTAAATTTTTTGTCTTGAATTGCTTAAGTAATATATCGGTAGCAAATTCATCTTCGAATATCCAATCTTCCTGATAGCTAATAGCAGGGGAGAAGCTTAATGTCTTAAACTTGTCCAGAAAATATTGCTTTTGTGATTTGCATACAATAATCTCTGCTGGTAAAATAGCTTCTAAATTGTTTTGTATATCTTTGGCTAATATATCGCCCGTAAAAAACTCACCAGTTGAAACATCAGCGAACGAAAGGCCAATCAACTCAGGGCCATTTTTCAATTTCTTATAATAGACGGATGCAAGGAATTTATTTTTCTTCGATTCTAATAGCTTATCATATAGTGCTACACCGGGTGTTACTATCTCTGTAACTCCTCGCTTTACTATTCCTTTTGCTTGTTTAGGGTCTTCTAATTGCTCACAAACTGCGGCTCTGTAACCTGCCTTTACTAACTTAGGTAAATAGGCGTCTAATTGATGATGGGGGAAACCAGCTAATGGCATATCCCCAGCAGCACCATTGTTTCTCTTTGTTAGAGTTATACCACAA
>JAUHXN010000256.1 GCA_030426865.1 bacterium
TGCTTATGATAGAGAATATGAAGGGTACAAAGATATTTTTATTCTAAAATTGCCTAGTAGTGGTAAAACACTTCTTTATTCCTCATACTTAGGTGATGGTTCGAATAATAGTACTGATTTAAAGAAAGATAAAATAGATAATGTTTATTTAACTGGTTATGCAACATCTGATTACCCTGTAACCAAAGGAGCTTATGATGATGTATTAAATGGAATAAGTGATGTTTTTATTACAAAACTAAATTTAACAACTACTAGCGTTTTTGCTAATGATAATAGAGATATTGAACTAAATATAATCTACGAAGGTAGTGATATATTCGCCAAATATGACTCTAAAACTATTAATAACGAGCTAAAAATTTACTCCATAGATGGTGCTTTAATCTCTTCAAAAATAATTGATAATAGTGTAGGAAATAACCGAGTAAACTTAAAAGCAAACGAGTTGAAATCGGGAACTTATATAGTACAAATCATATCAGGTCAAGAAATATACAGTGAAAAATTCGTTGTTGCAAAATAATATAAACATCAAAGCCCATCAGTATTTCTACGTCAGGGCTTTGAAGCGATTATGGGGTAATCGAATAATTTTACTTTTTACTTAACGCACTTTCTCACGTTACTGTGGCCACCACCATTTATTACATTCTGAATCCCATTTTTCTCTAATATACCTTTGGCTACGCCACTTCTTGCCCCACTTTGACAGAAGACAACTACACCTTTCTTACCCTTGAATTTTGATATTTGATTTGGTACTGAGTCCAAAGGAATATTTACTGCACCCTTTACACTACCACCGTTGAATTCCGCAGGACTTCTTACATCAACTAAGTAAGCACCACTTTCTATAGCGCTAATCAACTCTGAGTTATCTTGTTGTCCCATTAGATTTTTGATTAATTGTATCATATTATTTCTCTTATTATTAAATTATTGATATACTTTAGTTTGACATACAAAATCTGTTTTTGGAATATTTGTTTTTGCAATGGCATCGAACCCACCTTCTACTTCTGTGAAGTTTCTATATCCTCTCGCTTGCAATATACTTGCAGCTATCATACTCCTGTAACCACCAGCACAATGCACATAGAAATGTTCTTCTGGATTTACATCCTTTATCCAATTATTAATATATGCAAGCGGTTTATTATATGCTTCATCAACGTGCTCGGCCTCGTATTCACTCTCTTTACGGATATCTACTATCTTGCTTTCACCGATTTTTACTTCTTTGGCAAATTGTTCAGGAGTAATTCTATTAACTGTATCTTTTTCTTTGTCTTCCCATGCTTCAAATCCACCTTTCAGGTGTCCCAATACATTATCGAAACCGACTCTACTAAGTCTAGTTATGGATTCTTCTTCTCTACCTTTATCTGTAACTAGTAGTATTGGCTGATTGACATCTACTATCATAGAACCTACCCAAGGAGCAAAATCTCCATCTATTCCTATGTTAATAGATTGAGGTATAAATCCTTTTGAAAAGTCACTAGCATCTCTAGTATCTAAGATTAACGCTCCACTATTCTCAGCAACAGCTTCAAAATCTTCAACAGATAGAGCCGACATTCCTTGGTCTAAAACTATATCAAAATTTTCATAACCTTTCTTATTCATTGCTACATTCATCCCAAAGTATGCAGGAGGCGGAGTTAATCCATCTGTTACTGCTTTCACAAATGCTTCTTTATTAGGTTGATTAAGAGCATAGTTTACTTTCTTTTGATTGCCGAGTGTGTCAACCGTTTCTGTCATCATATTTTTACCACACGCTGAACCAGCTCCGTGTGCCGGATAAACTATTAAGTCATTCGGCAAAGGTAAAATCTTATTGTTTAAACTGTCGTAAAGCATCCCAGCTAACTCATCTTGAGTCATACTAGCTGCTTTTTGTGCTAGGTCAGGTCTTCCTACATCACCTAGGAAAAGTGTATCACCGCTAAATAGTGCTGTTTCTTTACCATTCTCGTCTATCAAAAGATATGAAGTACTTTCCATAGTATGACCTGGTGTGTGCAATACTTTGATTTTGATATCTCCCAATTCGAATATTTGATCATCTTTGGCTTCAATAGCTTCAAATTCAGGTTTAGCAGTAGGTCCGTAAATAATCGGAGCTCCTGTTTGTTTACTTAAATCTAAGTGACCACTAACGAAATCTGCATGGAAATGAGTTTCGAATATGTACTTTAGTTTTACATTGTCTTTTTCTAATCTTTCCAAATACGGTTTAGTTTCCCTCAAAGGGTCTATTATAGCCGCCTCTCCTTTTGATGTGATGTAATAAGCACCTTGCGCTAAACATCCTGTGTATATTTGTTCTATGTTCATATAATTAATCTCATTTGTTAATATTCTTATCTAATTATAAATTCCATAAGGAATATAAATACGGCCATCATTATTATAAAATAACCGAATCCTTTTTTCAATTTTTTACCGTCAACTAATTTACCAATTGTAACACCGACAAAAATCCCTACTATTGTAATGGACGTAAATATGATCAAAAAATTCCAATCTATGTCCAATGTTAGAGCATCGCTTAAGAAAAACCCCAACAATGATTTTAGGGCTATGATAATTAGAGATGTTCCAATTGCCTTTTTAATTTCTAAATTTGCTAGTACTACAAGTGCGGGTATTATTAGAAAACCACCGCCAGCTCCTACGAAACCTGTAATACCACCAACTACCAAGCCTTCTGCTATTATCAAAGGATAATTGTATTTCTTATCACCCGTACCTCCTTTTCTTTCCTTGTTGGAAAGCATTGAGTATGCTGCCCATACCATCAGTATAGAGAATACTCCAAACATCAACATTCGTCTAGTAAATATAAATCCCTCTAGACTAAACATTTCCTCTGGTAATGCAGGTACTACATAATGCCTAATAATCCAGACCCCAACTATAGCAGGTGCACCGAATACAAAAGCCGTTCTCCAATCTACATTGTCGTTCTTACTTTGCCTTAAACCACCAACAAGGGATGATGACCCAACTACAAACAATGAATAAGATGTTGCAAAAGTCTCGTTCAATGAAAATAAATATGCTAGTATTGGCACTGCAAGTATAGAGCCACCTCCACCTATCAATCCAAGAGAGGTTCCTATTACTAACGCCATTACGTATCCAAGTATTTCCATTAATTATCTATTTATCATTTGTTAAAACGTTCATATAATAAGGTAAAAAAACTACAGTAAATCGCAGTTATCCATACAATTGAATATCTTCAATAGTTTTCTGTCTGCTATACTATAGTAAACTTGTTTACCATCTTTCGTTGAAACGAGAATCCCATTATCCTTCATTTTGGCTAGATGGTGCGACATCATTGATATCTCACAATCTGTATTGATACTCTCACAAATGGAAGATACTGACAGCGGCTCATGTTTACCCAGTAACTCTAGCACTTCCAATTTTACGGGGTGTGCTATAGTTTTCAAGATTTTGGCTACTTGTTCCAGTCTTTTAGCTTCTATATTTTTTTCTGTATTTTTCATCTTACAAATATACTAACGTTTTAACATATATTCAATTGTATTTTCTTATTTATTATTCAAAGTTGATTTGCAACTAACTAAATAAAAGAGACGTAACAAGTTTTATGTCAAATAAATATAACGATTTTAATGAAAATTACTTTACTAGTTTTATTAATATGTACTTTAAGTTCTAAAGCGTACTCTTCAGGGATATATACTAATTATGATTTAGATACTACCGTATTTGATATCGGTGAGCCGCTCAATTTATGGATTAACTTTTTAAAAACCGAAGACGACTCATTAGGTGCTAAGTATTGGAATAAAGCTGAACTTGAGAAATACTCAGATTCTGCTTATTTCCTAGCTGAAAACGAATTGCAATTCGGATCTGATAATTTCTTGAAGCTACTAACATATACAAATATTAAAATATTGAGCGTGAGGCAAGTAGGAGAGTACCACAAAATAACATCCATTATAGAATTTGACCAGATGGAAGAAGGAGAATCGAATATCCAATATATACTTCATGTTTATGCTGGCTTAGATGAAGGTGAGTTGAAATTATTTAATGCTTTAGGGGTCAATACAAAGTTAAATCTAAATAGCTCGCAAGTCGGTTTTATTAAATTCCATTATCCTAAGTATCATGAATTCAATTATGATTTAGCAAATAAGCTAAATGACTTCGTTATAGATTTTAGTGAGAATTTTGATGTACCTTTAGATACTATTGATTACTACTTTGCTCCAACTAATGAAGAGATACAAAGGATAAAAGGATTTGATTTTCTTATAGGTGACAATGGTAAGGGAATACCGTCAGGCAAGGCGGATGCTGAT
>JAUHXN010000257.1 GCA_030426865.1 bacterium
GCTTGGCTCTGAACCAATGGCAAAAGATGCGTTCCAAGAGACTTTTGTAAAAGTTTATGAGAAACGTGAATCTTTCAAAGGGGATAATTTTGCTGCTTGGCTGTTCACAATTTCTAGACATATTTGTTATAATATGTTAAGAGCAAAAAAAGAACATGCTAGTTTTGATGAGAGTTATCACCAAGCTAAAATACAGAAAACAACAGATTTTGGATTAAAGCAAGCACTCGAAGAAGCTATTAATAGTCTTCCAACTTCGCTTAAAGAGGCATTTATACTCCGTGAATATGAGGAATTATCTTATCAAGAAATTTCTGATGTATTGGAAATAGACCTTTCATTAGCCAAAATAAGAGTGTTCAGAGCTAGAAAACAACTTAGACTAATATTAAAACCTATAATAAAAGAATTAGATGAACATAGATAATTTAATATCGAAATATCTAGATGGTGAGTTAACTGAGAATGAAGATTTACAGTTAAGAAACATTATATCTACTAATGATAAAGCTCGTGATATATTCAATACTTATATTGATCTTCACATAGCTGCGAAAGAAGATGCTAAGTCTATAAATACTCCAGAAGAACTGAAAAGTGAAACTGAAGATTTAGTGATGATGGCTATTATGAATGCATCTGCTATGCCAATTAAACAAAGTAGAAGTCTTAATATATTTAACTTATTCCCTAGACAATTAGTTTCTATGGTAGCTGCTTTATTATTAATTACATTTAGCTATACATCAGATATGAATATTTTTAAAAATTCATTCCCATCATTTAGTATGGCAGATATGGAGATAGAGATACCTATTGTTTCTAGTAATGAAGTAAAAACCAATAATGTAAATACATTAAATGAAAATACTGAAAATCAATCGTTAGTTGATTATGCTTCTGATGATTTCGATTCTGAACCTCAAGTTAATAATACAGAAGTAGTTGAAGTGGCAGTTAGTGAGAACATTACAAAAGAAAATCTTGAAAATACTATAATTGTTAATAGCAATAATGATGAAAGTAATACTATAGCAGTTTATGATGAAAGTAATGAATCACTTGAAAAGAATCTAAATCCAACTTTTACTATCTTAGATGAATCGACTACATCTTCAAATATTCAGTTTGGTGATTTTGGTAATAAACTTAACCAGCAACAAAATAACATTGCAATTAACAATATTCAATTGACTGCATTTACTTCGAATCCTTATACTGTGTATGGATTTGATGATAAGGCAAACGCATCAATAAGTTCTTACTCACAAGCTGTTTCTGTCAATTTAGATGAGAAAACTAGTGTTGGACTTGAGATAGGATTTTCTGATATAGCATACAGATCAGAGACTTTTACTCATACTAATGTGCTAGATAAATATGGACGTGAAACTGGACAACAAATAGTGTTCAGAACTGAAAGAGATAAAGATTATGCATTGTATTGGGGGCAAATGTTTGTCCAATCACAATTATATAAAATAGATGACTTCGATCTTGGGCTTAGATTGGGGTTAGGTGTTTCTGAGAGTGGGTTAATTAGTAATTCCAAATTATTAGCTTCTTATGAGTTAGTGAGTGGAATTAAACTAACTGCAGGTACAGAGTTTAATTACTTCACTGTAGCTTTACCTCAACTAGTTAACTCATATACTCAGAATTATTATAGTTTTTCTATGGTTTATGGTTTACAGTTTAGTTTCTAAAAAGTTTCAAAACTGTAAAGATATTTCAACACTTTTAGTGATGTTTAGAAAAAAACTATTATATTTGAAACAAGGCTTAAAATGAATAATCACTTTGTTAAGTGAATAAAAAAGATATAAATCTGTGAAGATTCCTATATTTTCTTTTATTACAATACTTACCTAATAGTAACTATTCGAATTATGCCTATTGAATTCTAAAAATTTGAAAAAAATTAATTTATTAGGAGTTTATATCATGCTTAGAATAGCATTAATAGCAATATTAAGTCTTGCATTTATTATACCTCAGTCTCTGACGGCAGGTATATATGGGACAGTCAAGGGTGAAGTATTAGATGAAGAAGGTAATCCAGCAATTGGAGCTTCAGTACTTTTAGTAGGTACTAGTAAAGGAGCATACGTAGGTGGAAACGGAAAATATGCAATTCCTGGCGTTAGAGCAGGTTCTTATGAATTAAAGGTTTCTTATGCTGGGCGTGAACCTATGGTAAAGAAAATAAATGTAAGTGCTGATCAGACTACAGTTGCTGATTTCAACCTAAAAACATTTACTACTGGTGTTGTAGAAGTTATCGCAGACAAAATGGTAGAAAAGACTCAAGTCGGTTCAATTTCTAAATTTAGTAAAGATGACCTTGAGAGAACAGCAAGTGGTGGTGTTACTTCTATTGTAACTCAATCATCAGGTGTTGTAAATAGTGGTAACGGTTATAATATCCGAGGTACAAGAGCTAATGATACTCAAGTACTTGTTGACGGTTTAGATGTTGGTAATCAGTTTACTGGTGGATTTGGTGGATCAGGTACAACTTATGCACCAATGGTTTCTTCTTATGCTACTGAAGAAATCCAAGTTAAGAAAGGTGGAACAGGTGCTCAACAAGGTAACTCGACTGGAGGTACTGTAAATACTGTTGTTAAGACAGGTAGTTCTGAAAAATATGATGGATTTATGGCTTTTAGAACTGATTTACCTTCTTTGAATGGTTCACAGGGATCGGGTGTAGATTTGATAAGAGATGGTAACTCATTTGATTTGGTAGAACAAGGAGAAGGAAGACAGTTAGAAGGTGATAACCTTACGAATATTGAATTTGGTGTTGGTGGACCAATACCAGGTTTGAATGACGCTTTAAAAACTGCAACTTTCTATTTGACTGGTAGATATGAATTTAGACAAAATAGAAGCTCAGGTTATGAATATTATGCGCCTATAGTTACTGACTTTGCTGGTAACGAAATAATGGGTGGTGAAAACTTAGGTCAATTAGATAACCAAAGATCATGGGTTAAAAATATAACTGGTAGAATGTCATTTGGACTTTCAGAAACAGTAACAGTAATCGTAGGTGGCCAATTAGGTCAAACAAGTTTAGAAAGCCAAGGACTTAGTACTTATTATATGAATGATGAAGGTATAATAAATGGTGAGTCTAATGGTATAGCAGAAAGATTTGCGAAACTTAATGTTTCGAATACGGATGTAAATAATGTATTTATAAAGTTAACTCAATCATTCCCGGAAGCAGCAGCTTTCTACGACATTAGATTATCATCAAATATAAATAATGATATGACTGGTAGAAGAGTTGACCCAGGTTCTGACCCTTCTTTCTTCGGTGGATTTGATATATTAGTACCTACGGATGAATATGCAATTGATAACTTAACTAGACAATTGACTTTTGGTCAAAAAGACAGATTACCTGATCAGTACACTCCAATCCTTATGACAAGATATCCTAACGATGGAAATACATTAGCAGGTAGAGAAGATTACAATGTGATTAATCCACTTACTGGATATGTTGAGACTACACCACTTTCTACATATAGAAACCCTTATGGTACTAATCAGTTCTTCACTGGTCACGGTAGTTACGGATTTCAATTTAGACAAGGTAGTTACTTACAAGCAGATGGTAATTTCACAAAATATATTTCTGGTGATAGATTTGAACACAATATACAAGCTGGGTTCGAGTTAAGAACTTACACTATGGGTTTCCATTCAAATTCTAGCCCAACTACTTCTGAAGCAGTTGATGTTTATTCATCTGATTTTGGTGGAAATATATACGCTGAATCACAAGAAGTTTATGATCTAACAAGTTCTGAATTTAATCCTTTTAGAGCTGCGTTGTACGTACAAGATCAAATCTCATTCGAAGGTATTATTATTACTCCTGGTATGAGATTCGATATGTTCGATGCGAATTCAGTATATAGAACTAGATTATTCCCACTTGTACAAAGGGGAGATTTAGATGGGTTTGATAATACAACTGCAAAAATAATGATAAGTCCAAGATTGAATGCAAGTTATCCAATAACTGATCAATCTGTTTTCAAAATGAACTTTGGTGTTTACTATCAAATGCCACAACTACAGTTTATGTTTGATGGTACTAACCTAGTATCGAGAAATATTCAGACTCCAATAATTGGTAATCCAAATTTGGAACCTGAAAGAACAAATAAATACGAAGTAGGATATTCATCTGCATTGACTGAAGACTTTGCATTAGATATAAATGCTTACTACAATGATATCTACAACCAATTAGGATATGCTTATGTAGCAGCAGCTGATCCTTACTACTTAGCAGAAGTTGGACAGTATGGTACTAATAAAGGTATTG
>JAUHXN010000258.1 GCA_030426865.1 bacterium
ATAACCGAGACTGGTGAAACTGAAAAAGATGATACAAAAGCTATGGCTTATGTTGGGTATGGACTAGGTTTCGCTATGTACTTTCTCGTGTTTATCTATGGTAGTTTTGTAAGCCGTGGTGTAATAGAAGAAAAATCTAATAGAATAATAGAAGTACTTGCTTCATCAGCAAAACCATTCGAAATAATGATGGGTAAAGTAATAGGTATCGGTCTAGTCGGGCTCACCCAGATTATATTCTGGCTACTGCTTGGCTTTGGCTTACTTACTGTCTTAGGTCCACTTATATTCGGTGACCCAGAAAGTCTGAAAACTATGACTGATATGGCAGAAGCACAAGGTGGGGGAATGGCAAGCCAAACTCAAGGAATGTCTATACCTGGTGTTGATTTCACTCTTATACTTGGCTTCCTATTCTATTTCATATTAGGATACTTTACTTATGCAACGTTTTTCGCTGGCGTTGGTGCTGCCGTTGACAATGAACAAGATGCTGCTCAACTACAGCTACCAATCACTTTGCCGATAATTCTAGCAATTATGATTACTCCACAGATTATGAACAACCCAGATAGTACTCTAGCTGTGGCTATGTCTATTATTCCTTTGACTTCACCTTTGATTATGATAGTCAGAATTGCTGCGACTAATGTTCCAATTATTGAAATCGCGGCATCAATTATAGCATTAATAGGGTTCTTCTTTTTAGCTGTATGGGTATCTGCTAAGATATATCGTATCGGTATTTTGATGACAGGTAAAAAGCCTAAGTTCTCGGATTTAATCAAATGGATCAGAACAGCTTAATTGGTTTGATTACACTATAAATCAATCTGTGACAGCGTGGATTAAAAGAACTTGCCTGACACGCATTGGGCATGAGCTGTTTTCATTAGTAAAATTAGATAATTATTAAAACTTACGAGGCGTATAAAAATACGTCTCTACGGTTTTACATTACTCTTTCCTGATAATCCTTAAATTCTTTAAATCTTGATTCTGAATATTAGAGATTGCAGCCTCCCTTTGGTCGTCGCAATGACAAAAATATCAGAGGAGACGGGGAATTGCGAGTCATACCAACACAAAAAAAAATCCTGCTATAAGCAGGATTTTCAATTTCTTCTTTCTGTAAAGATAATAATTATCTTGAGTAGTACTCGACTACTAAAGGAATCTCTACTTTGATTGGAATATCTTCGATCTCAGGAACGTGTAATAATTTTGCAGTAAAATCTGCTTTATTAACGTCTAAGTAAGAAGGGTTTCCAGAGCCACGAATAGCTTCTTGCATAGCATCCATTTTTTGTGCTTTTGGTTTTACAGATAGTACATCGTTGACTTTCACAAAGTATGAAGGTCTATCCATTTTTCTACCATTTACTAATATGTGACCGTGAGCAACATACTGTCTTGCTGCATACATAGTACGAGCGAATCCAGATCTATAAACTAATGCATCTAGTCTGTGTTCTAGTTGTTGCATCATCAAAGTACCAGTGTTACCGTCCAATCTAGTAGCTTCTTTGTATGCTTTTAGCATTTGTTTTTCACTAACATTGTATTGTAATTTTAGTCTTTGTTTCTCAAGCAATTGCTTTCCGTAATCAGACATTTTTTTACGTTTTTTGCTGTTACCGTGTTGTCCCGGAGGATATGGTTTTTTGCCAGCAACTTTTGCTGCTTTGGCGTCCATGTTAATCCCAATCTTACGAGATAACTTAGCTTTTGGTCCAGTATAGTTCATTGTATTACCAAAAAATTTTGTTTTTTATTTTTTTAATTCTAATAAGACTACAAATATAATAGCTTATATATAATTTACAAAGAAAAATAAATCTTATTCCAAACTTTATCTATTTTATACTATTTATAACTTAATCTTAACTCATATTCTACAGGGTCAGAAATACCTAATATCTCGAATGCTCTTAGGCGATGACCACAAGAGTCGCACTTGCCACAAGCCTTTTCGTTGTTTTTGTAACAGCTCCATGTTTTATCAAAAGGTACGCCCAATTCCAATCCCTTACTTATTATCTCATCTTTACCCATATCTATAATAGGTGTAATTATTTTAATATTCGTATCAGGTTTTGTTCCTTTTTCTATCACCTTCTCGAAAGCATCGAAAAAATCACGGCGAGTATCAGGGTATCCACTACTATCTTCGTAAACAGCACCTATGTAAAGTGCACTAGCGCCTATTACCTCGGCCCAACTAGTAGCCATAGCCAATATATTAGCATTGCGGAAAGGCACATAACTAGACGGTATTTCGGTTGAATCGAGATTAGCATCCGTTATCTCTATTCGCTCATCGGTCAAGCTAGAGCCGCCTATTTGCGATAGGAACCGCACATCCGTCACCATGCTACTAACTGCCCCGAAGTGCTCACAAAGCTCATCGAATTGCTTTAGCTCTCGCTTCTCGGTTCTCTGTCCGTAGTTCAGGTGGAGGCAAGCTATATCGTAACCGCTTTCTTTGGCGATAGCTGCTGTCACTGCCGAATCCATCCCACCACTTAGTAATACTACTGCTAGTTTTGACATTCTAATAGTTTGTTGTTCTTAAAAAAGAATGCAAATTAAGGAAAAGGTAGGATAAATCTAATGTGAGGAATAGTCTTAAAAAAAATTTAATTTAAAATGTAATTGATTTAAGTTAAATTTGTTAGTTAATAATATAGTAAATTCAGACAGGAGAAAACATTGAAAAAGCTAATACTAATTATTTGTATAATCTCTATCAACATAGCTCTTTATGCTAAGTGGGAGAGTGTAGATAATATTTCTAAAAGCTTACCTTTTATAAATAATATAGAGAAATATAACGAGGGTTTAATTGCTTCTAGTCAAAATAGTATTTTCAAATATGATGAAAAACTAGAATCTTGGATGCTTCTTAACGATGACAATTTTAGTTACCTTGATTACTACAGCTTTATATATGCTAAAAATGATACTATTATTGCAGACTCCCGAACAAAAGGTACTTTTTTATCGACTGATGCGGGTATGACTTGGAGTCAAACATCTATATTTTCTGGAATAAATGGCTTGTCTGATTTTGAATCAAACGATAACTACTCTTTTGCTTTAGGTGTAACAGGAATTTCTAGATCATTAATAGGTAAATTTAACTGGGAAAAACTCGAAATTCCAAATGAAGATTCGTTTATTAGTATGGCTGTAAAAGATAGTATTGTTGCCCTTTCTAATATGACTTACATTATACAGGGTGGAGATAGATTAGGCGGTGGTATTTTTATTTCGAAAGATAATGGGAATAAATTTAATACTTATTTTAAATTAACAAATATCAAACAAATTGAAATTACAGATAACAACACTATCATTGCTATGTCTGACTCAAAATTATATAAATCAACAAATTATGGAGATGATTGGGAGGTCAAAGATATAGGAGGTTCATTGAAATTTTTTGAAGTTCTAAAAGATGAACTTTATATTTTTACTAACGAAAATGACATAATAAAATTTGATATTGAATTTAATAAGTTAGATGTATTTTCACAGCAAAATGGCAATAATGTCAAACACCTGAGTTGTAGCCAAGGAAGTGATAATAAACTATTCATTGGAACTTGGAGCGGAGTTTATGAATTCGATACTGAGTCTATGCTTATGAAATTGAACTCGCCTTCAGGCTCTATTACCAATCTATTCTACATAAGCAATATAGAAAATAATTTATATTATTCTGGTTTTGATTTAGGATTAAATTATTCTACAAATGGGGCTAAATCATGGAATAACTTTAATAGCTCTTTGGACAGTATTGATAAATCAGCGAGTAGGTTTGATAGAAAAGGAGACTTAGCTATAGGAAGTAACTATATATCATATCCACTTTATACTACTAATAATTTAAGAGATTGGGATGTAGTATCTGATAATCGATTTGGTGTGATTTCAAATGTTGGGATAATTAATACAAACTATTATATAACTACATCAAGTGGTTTACATATTAAGTCACAAAAGAATTCAAAGTGGGAGAAATCTGAAACACTTAAAAATGATAAAAACTTTGATATAAATATTACTTCAGTATTAGATTATAAAAATACATTGTTTATAGGTAGTGATGGAGATGGTGTTTATAAATCTATAGATGTTGGAAAGACATGGGAAAAATGCGATTTCAATGATGAAACATACGATTTTTCGAAGATTATTCATATTTTTAATTATAATGATAGAATTGAACTAATTATGAAGTTTATAGATAATATAAACTATATTTATACATATTCTTCCGAAGAGAATTTATGGACTATACAAGGTGATTTAGGGAATAAAGAAATTAAAAGAGCAAAGTCA
>JAUHXN010000259.1 GCA_030426865.1 bacterium
CTTTGTAATTGCCATTTTTCTTAAATTCAACTGCTCGGTAAAACGCTTCTCTTGCAATATCTTGAGAGTATGCAAAAAATGAAATTTGCAAAAAAGCAATCATTACTATTATCTTTTTCATAGTTCATCCGGTTTATAATACTTTATTTATAACTAAACAATACTTATCCTAACTTTCTTTTTCTTCAGTTTTGTGTTATTGGTTTTGTCTATTGCCTTGTTGGCTATGTTAGCGTGTACGCTGACGTAAGAGCAATTCTCTTGAAGTTCTATCACTCCTAGTTGGTCTTTTTCAATCTTACCTTGTTTCATAAATAGACCGGCTATATCACCTTTGGATATTTTCTCGCGTCTGCCACCAGTTATATATAAAGTCACCCACCTTATTGGAGCTGGTTCATGAGACGGTTGAAGGTCTCCCACTATTACTTCTTCTGGTGCTATGACTTGTATGTATTCCGGCAGTTCTTCGTCTTTCCAATGTAGTATATAAGCAACTCCGTCGCTGTTCATACGCGCAGTACGTCCGTTCCTGTGTAGGAATTCGTTGTAACGTAATGGCAAGCGATAGTGAAGGATAAATGCTAATTCGGGAATATCCAGCCCACGAGCCGCCAAATCGGTTGCTAATAGGAGCTGAGTTGTTCCATTTCTAAATTTGATAAGTGATTGCTCTCTATCTAGCTGCTCCATATCCCCATGAAAGCACTCGTGATGAATACCACTGTCTTCCAAATACTCACTCACTCCGTATAGCTCATCTTTGAAACTACAGAATATAATCCCCGGTTTCGGACCAATATGAGCTAGAGTTTTTACCAATGATTTCAGCTTGTCTTTGTCAGGTGCAAGTACGGTTTTGATAGTCAGCTGAGGAACACCCTCATCAGCATAGTTGATGAAAACTGGCTTTTGTAAGCCAACGAACTTCGGAATTTTATTATCCCTAGTAGCCGAGGTTAGAATCCTCTGCTTTACATTTGGCAGCGATTCGATGATATCTAACATATCATCTTCGTAGCCAATTTCCAGCGATTTATCGAACTCATCGAGTACTAGAGTCTTGATATGATCAAGCGAGTAAGTATCCTTGAAAAATCTATCTGCTATTCTCCCAGGAGTACCTATTAGTATAGCTGGCAAGTGCTTCAAATCGAGCTTATCTTGCGAACCTGCACGTCCACCATACACAGCATTTACCTTGAATCCCGAGCCCATATCACGAGCAACTTGTAGCAGCTGTTGAGCCAACTCGCGCGAAGGGACTATAATCAGAATCTGAATTTCATCTATATTCGGGTCTAGTGTCTCTATGAGCGGTAATAGAAAGGCCAGAGTTTTACCCGTACCAGTAGGCGAGAGTAAAACTACATCGGACTTACGCCTTATGTTCCTGCCTGCTTCCAACTGCATTGGATTCAGCTCTTCTATCTCAAATTTTTCGAGTATAGATTTCGTTAGTGGATTGTCTATTATTTCGTTGTTTTCTTTGTTTGACATCTTGTGTTTGTTCTATTAAATTCTTAATCTATTTTGTATAGTTTGCCTTCGAACCATTCGAAATATCCATTAATAGTCATTTTCGTACTATTTTCAGGTATTACTTTTATCAATTCCTTCCCTCGTTTTCCATCTTTCCATATTGCATAGTAATTATGTGTTAAGTCTTCGGGGTTGTATACCAACATAATATATCCATCAGGATAATTACTATTTGATTCAACCCATCCTTCCTCAGAGATTGTTACAAATTTATCCTTGTTCCAAGGTATTTCTTGCTTAAAAATAACAACTTTTATCTTAGTATATGAAGATTTATTTGATGACTTTTTCCAATATTCAACTCGAGCAACATTCCCATCTCTGTCATAATGAGTCCAAATACTCTCGTTATTCACATTATCATCCCATTGACCTTTGCTAGATATCTTTCCATTATCATGAAACCCTTTTACTTCGCCTATCCAATCATGCTTATGATCTCCTCCATTAAGAATACGAAGGAAACTACCATTACTATGATACCATCTCCAATTGTACAAACCATCTTCAAGTTTTTTTCTCTCTAAATAAAGTTGGCCTGTTGAATAATATTCAAGTGGTTCATACTCCAACTTAATCTTAAAACTATATTTTTCTAAGTCTCTATAGTATTTATGATTAGTATTAATTATTGTTAAAAAATCTTTATCACTTGTGGGTACAATTTTACTGTATCTATTATACATCATATTGGCTACAAGAGTTTTTCCTAAAATCGTATAAATCGTTCCAAACCCAATATATGGTGCAATATTGGTAGAATCAATTAGCCAAGACTGATTGAATCTAAACATTGCAGTATCAAGATGTCCTTTATAAAGATAATCCCATCCAACTTCTGCAAAAGAATTACTACTTCTTCTGGCGTCTGCCCTTAATTTCCCAATTTTCAGACTAGACAAAAACTTTTCATTGGCTTTAGTTTGTGATTCAGTAAAAGTTTGTTCACCATACATAGGAAGTAGGTTACTTTGCTCTAATGAACGAGTTACCCATGATTCAATAGTAAAACTATCTGTTTGTGCAAATGTAGTTGACGTGTAGAACAATAATATAATAAGTATCTTTGTCATCTTGTGTTTGTTCTATTTATTAGCTTTATTGCATCCGTAATTTCTGATTCAAGCCTTTTGTCCCCATAATAACTAGGACTCTCTGATCTTAAAATTTTGTCGGGTTCATAATAGTCTAAATTTAGCGCTAAATCTCTTAGTATTTCATTAATTCTTTCATCAGAACTGAATTCCTCTCCATTCCAAACTCTCTCCTGAAATGACTTAATAAAACTTGTTCGTTCTTTTTTATTTAATAGTATATTCTTAAGTATATCCAATTTATCTCTATTTCTATTACTTTCTCAGTATTTCTACAATTCGGTTGATTACAATTTCAGATAAATTCCATTCATAACCATCAAAGTTAGTAGTATTTACGAATTGAACTACTACTGCGTCTATATCTTCGTGATATTCTGCAAGACATTGATAACCTGGTATTAGACCACCGTGTTCATATTTGTAGATCGAAGAATAGATTTCTTGTTCACCCTCATCGAACGCCGATCCATCGACTAGTGCTCGTAAAAATTTACCTACATCCTCTGCTGTTGCTATCATCATACCATAATCATTCGTCTTTATATCTTCATCATAACCAACATAGTAACCGCTCATAAGATCATCGATATTCACTTCACTAAGTGAGCTGTAAGTATTATTTAGCTCCAACCGATTCAATATTTCTTCTTTGATAAACTGGTGATAGCTATAGCCAACAGTTTTGTCTATTAGTCTAGAGAGCAGCAAATAATTTGTGTTTGAATATTCGTAGTCCTCATCTGGCTCGAAGTTAGCGGGTAAATCTAGCACAAATTGGAGCTTATCTTTTCTAGAATTTTCGGGGTCATTCCAAAAGTCAGGATAATCTGTGTAATTAGGAATACCGCTCCTATGTTGCACCATTAACCTGAGCGTAATTCTGTCTGCATTTTCTATTCGCCCAACTAGCTCAGGGAAATAGTCAGCTAGAGTTTTATCCAATGATAATCGATTAGCACTTACCAATTTGGTAATAGCCACAGCTACATAAAGCTTCCTGATACTACCTATTTTGAACAATGAATGTGGGTCAGCAGGAATTTTCTCTTCGCGATTCTTCCACCCACCTGCATAGAACGTAGGGTCTTTGCCTGCCTCATCTACATAAACTATCATCCCATCGAAACCATGACCAATCGCTTCATCTACTTGTTCTTGTACAGTCTCCGGCAGCGGTAATACCCATGCCCAAACCAGTATCCAAGGTACAAAAAATAATGACACAGCAGTACCGACAAGCAATGCAATTCTGACTATAAGTTTTGTTTTTATCTTATTCATTTCTATTTAGTTTATTATTAGCAATTAAAAAGATGCAGAATATTATCATTGGAATACTCGATAAGAAATGTACATTCTTAAAATCAATATTTAATTCAGGGAAAAATATCAATCCAATTCCTGCATTTATTGATAAATGGAAAAGTACTGCAATTAAAACACTGTTTTTAGATCTGACAACAAGCCATGTAATAATTATTGACAAACAAATTAACATAATTAAGTAAATCAGAACAGGTAAAAATAAAATACTTTCGCTACTAACTAAGCTTCCGAATGGTGCCCACCACAACGGAATATGCCAAATAAACCATATTACACCAATTATGATTGCACTTTTTAAGTTAGAATATTTTTTTTGTAATTCGGGTAATAAAAGACCTCTCCATCCAAGTTCCTCTCCTAAAGGTCCAG
>JAUHXN010000260.1 GCA_030426865.1 bacterium
AAGTTGAGCTGGGGACTAGGCGAAGATGAGACACAAGGTAAGTAAATTGATAAATAAACGCCCCTGAAACAAGGGGCGTCTTTTAAAAACGTTTAGGTTTGGTAATGAAAAAGAAATCGTCAAGAATAGTAATGGTAATCGGCTCTCTGATGCTTCTACTTGTATTTATGTTCCCACTATGGAGCATAACACTGGAAGCTCCGCAGTTCCCGGAAGGAATAAATATGTATATTTGGGTTAACCAGATAACTGGTGATACCGAATCAACGTTACAAAATATGAATATACTTAATCACTATATTGGAATGCAAAAAATAGAGCCGGATTCTATTCCAGAATTACAATATTTTCCATATATTATAATTTTTATGAGTGTTCTCGGTGTTTTATTCGGACTATTTGGGAATAGAAAAACGTTCTTGATATGGGCAATACTGATGATTATACTCGGAATATTAGGAGTATATGACTTTTATATGTGGGAGTATGACTATGGTCATAATTTAGACCCTCACGCGCCTATCAAAGTACCCGGAATGGTATATCAACCACCATTATTTGGCTCAGAATGGCTTCTAAACTTTAGAGCTATTTCTTACCCAGCTCTTGGTTCGTTATTCCTAGGTGGTTCTATATTTTTTGCTGGATTAGCATATTTCATAAGTAAGGAGAAAAAAGAGGTTAAAGATGAGAAAACTGCTTAATTTACTACCACTATTGCTGTTATTAGCTGCTTGTTCTACTGAACCGCAAGACATAGATTATGGTGCCGAAAATTGTCATTTTTGTACTATGACTATATCCGATGATAGATTCGCTTCTGAACTAGTACTAAAAACAGGTAAAGCGCAAAAATACTGCTCTATAGAGTGTATGGTACGTGATGCGAATAGAAGCGAAAGCTTCACCGCAGAAGACGTAGATAACTACTACGTTATAGATATGACTAAACCGAAGGTCTTTATTCCTGTTGCTGACGTTACTTTCTTGGTAAGCGAAAAGATTCAAAGCCCTATGGGTGCTAATTTGGCAGCTTTCAAAGAGAAGTCAAACGCGCAAAAGTTAAAAGAAGAGTGGGATGGTGTACTATATGGTTGGGATGAACTAATGACTAAATTCAATTGATTAGATTAGTCTATATATTGTTAATAGTACTCTCCTTTCCTGTATTGGCAGATACGCATATTGTTTGCAGTGATTGTCATATTGGTAAGGTCAGTAACGCTGTCGATATGAGCGAAAGGGGAGATACTATTATTATCAAATCTGGTGTTTATACAGAATCACTAATTGAAATTGACAAACCGCTTACTATAATAGGGGAAAATTTTCCTAAAATAAAAGCAAAGAACGGCGAGAAGATATTCCATATTATTGGTGATTCAGTCACTATCACTGGACTTGAGTTTATGGAAGTCACTCGAAGCTTTACTGAAGATAGAGCTGCTATCAATATACAAGGTGGCGATTATATTTCTATCATTAATAATAGATTTACAAACACTTTTTTCGGGATATATATAGCTAAATCAATTGGAACTAAGGTAATAGATAATAGATTAATAAGTAATAATAGAATAGAAATGAATAGTGCTAATGCTATTCATGCTTGGTCAAGCAAAAAGCTTACAGTAGAAAACAATTATGTAGAAGGTCACAGAGACGGACTATACTTTGAGTTTTGCGATAATTCGATTATAAAAAACAATCATAGTTACAGAAACCTACGCTATGGTCTCCACTTTATGTTCAGCGACAACAATAAGTATAAGAATAATATATTCGAGGAAAATGGTGCTGGAGTTGCAGTAATGTATTCTCATCATATAGAAATGTATAAAAATCAATTCTTGAATAATTGGGGACAATCTTCTTACGGACTACTTCTAAAAGAAATAAAAGATAGTAAAATACATTACAATCTATTCAAAGGAAATACAAAAGGAATTTATGGAGAAAGTGCTATTAGGATTAATATATTCCATAATGACTTTGTTCAAAACGGATGGGCTATGCAGATGATGGGTAGTTCCGAACAAGATACTATAAGTCATAATAATTTCATACAAAACACTTTCAATGTTTCTACTAATCAGAATGCTAAGAACTACAATATTTACGAGAAAAATTATTGGAGCGACTATAACGGATACGATCTAGATAAAGATGGTATTGGTGATGTTCCTCATAGACCCGTCAAATTTTTCTCGCAAGTATTGGGATATACACCCGAAGCTATTATCTTACTAAGAAGTTTTTTCATAGAACTACTAAACTTTATAGAGAATATAGTTCCTGTATTAACTCCAGAGAACTTGAAAGATTTGCAACCAATGGTAAAACAGATAGATAATGATACAGTTTCAAAACATATATAAATCGTTCGGTAAATTAGAAGTCCTAAAAGGAGTAAGCGCTGGCGTAGATGGAGGTGGTATCACAGCCATACTAGGCCCAAATGGCTCTGGGAAAACTACACTAATTAAAATGCTTTTGGGAATGGTCTATCCAGACAAAGGCGAAATAATGTTCAATGGGAAGCCAATTAAGAAAGAATGGCAATATAAAAATGACATTAGCTATTTACCTCAAATAGCTAGATTCCCTGAGAACTTGACCGTTACTGAACTTATAAACTTGATAAAAGATATAAGAGGCGGTACTCCGAACGAACAAAGACTAATAGATTTATTTGATTTGGACTCTCACTTAGGTAAAAAAATAAAACACCTATCAGGTGGTACTAAACAGAAAGTGAATATTGTACTCGCTATGATGTATGATAACCCTGTAATAGTACTAGATGAGCCATCTACAGGATTAGATCCCATTGCATTGGTTAGACTAAAAGACTTAGTACTCGAAGAAAGAGCTAAGGGTAAGAATATATTAATAACAACTCACATAATGAGTTTAGTCGAAGATTTATCTGACGAAATACTCTTCCTATTAGAAGGGAAAGTTTACTTCCGAGGCACAATACCTGAATTAAAAGATTTTGCCGGTGAAGATAACTTAGAAAAGTCGATTGCACATTTATTGGAACACAAACATGCTGAAAATATTAAAGTATAGTTTTTATGATTTGCTACGAAGCAAATGGACGTTGATTTATTTCCTATTTTTCTTGCTAATTACACAAGGGTTATTATACATAACTGGTGACGAAGCTAAGACGATCGTAGGGTTGCTTAATGTAGTAGTTATACTTTGCCCGCTTATAGCAACAGTATTTGGAACGGTAAATTTTTATAACTCTCGCGAGTTTACGGAACTACTTCTAGCCCAACCACTAAAACGTAGAGATATATTCATAGGTCAATACTTAGGTATGACCCTTTCTCTATCAATCGGTTATTTTTTGGGTGTCCTTATACCGTTCGTAATTCACTCAATCACTTATACAGTTGATTATTCCGTACTCTCTATTCTACTTTTCGTAGGTGTTTTCCTTACTTTTATTTTCTCGGCCTTATCATTTCTAATATCGCTCATAACAGACAATAAAATCAAAGGATTTGGATTATCAATATTAACTTGGCTATTATTAGCATTAGTATATGATGGAATGCAACTATTCTTACTCTCTATGCTTGATAATTATCCTTTAGAGAAAATATCATTAGTTATGACGTTCCTTAACCCTATCGATTTATCAAGGGTGATGCTGATGTTAAAGCTTGATATGTCTGCACTCCTAGGTTACACAGGGGCTGTTTTTAATAAGTTTTTTGGTAGTTCATTTGGGTATGCTATATCGCTTTCGGCTTTACTTATTTGGACTGTTATACCGGTTTACTTTATCAATAGAATATCAATGAAAAAAGATTTTTAAAGGGTTATTGAATTTTTTACTGAAGCATAATTATTCACCAAATGGGAAAGATATACCTGCTTGTGCTCCAAAACTTCTTAAATAAACATCTTCTGGAAAAGTAATTCCACTAGGAGGAGTATATAAATCATTCAGCCCATGGCTATAAAATGCTTGTCCAAAAATTGTAAATGATTCGAACTCTAATTCTAGTCCTAATCCTCCTTTAATAGCAAACTCTAAATCTTCCACATCATTATCTATGTCTTCTTCATTTTTACCAAAAAAGTATGTTGTTGATTTCGGATTAGTAATTATTCCAATGTTGGGGCCGACAAAAACATATGGTTTTGCCATCCCCAAATCAAACTCATAACTAAGTAATAAAGGAATATCAATATAACCAGATGTCAGTTCAATACTCAGGAAATTAGTTGCTTCAAATTTCTTAGCAGTATAAGAAGGAGAAAACTGAAAAGACATTTCATCAGTGATGCTAAATTTAGAATAGAG
>JAUHXN010000261.1 GCA_030426865.1 bacterium
CCGAACAGTTGAGATTTGCACTGCCAAAGGTGCATCCGTTATTAGCCAAAAATTCCTAGGATACATAGAACAGAAGAATTTTGCTCTTGATAAATCGAATTATGACATAGTATTATCAATAGACGCTGATGAAGTGCTTTCTCCAAAACTAATCAAATCCATTAATGAAATTAAATCAAATTTCGATTCTGATGCTTACGAATTTAATAGACTGACTAATTACTGTGGTAAATGGATTAAGCATGGCGGTTGGTATCCAGATGTAAAGACTAGGATTTGGAACAAAAATCAAGGTAGATGGGGGGGGACAAACCCACATGATAAAGTCATACTTGAGAAAGGAAAAAGTGTAAAAAAACTTGATGGAGATCTGCTGCACTACTCTATAGATAGTATATCACAGCACATAGACCAAATACAGAAATTCACAACCATAGCCGCAAAAACTTTACATAAGAAAGGTAAAAAGGCATCTATTATTAGAATATTTTTCAACTCTTGGTTCAAATTTGTTAGAGATTATTTCATCCTTCTTGGTTTTCTAGATGGGTTCTATGGTTTTGTAGTAGCGTTCAATTCTGCCTTTGCCACATATCTGAAGTATCTTAAGCTTTATGAATTGAATAAAGCTAAACTCAAATAATCAGTATGTTATGCTTAGGTTAGATACTGATTTAATGCATCACTCACTTTTTATTACATTAAAAACAAACTCTTCTCTATCACTGAAGACTCTAATTATATACTTCCCATTACCAATAGTGGAAATATCAAGATTGACTGAGTTCGCCTCTAATTGCAGATAACCCAAACCAGCCGACTGTACTACTTGCCCCAAATTAGAGATTACCTCATACTTGAAAGCCGATGGGTGCTGATTTGTAAAACTGATGTTAACTAAACCATTTGTAGGGTTGGGGGAGATAATAATCTCATTTTCAAAGTCTTCAATTGATGTTATTTTATTCCAATCAGGCTTTATAAGAGCAATATTATGATTAATTCCAAAATAAATCAAGTTATTAGTATTTGTAGAAATCTGAGGTAATCCGATATATAATATAGTATCTAGTACTTTGTCAAGTTGATAATCCATGATTACAGGTGCCGTGGTACCAATTTGTAAAGCCATTTTGTCATCATTCCTTGAAAATACAATATTACGAGCATTACTTTCTAAGTTAATTATCTTAGTTTCCATTTTTTCAAAATTATACAGTATTAGACTTTTGCCATATCCTGTTGTAAACAGAGGTTTAAAGTGGCTAAAGCTAAATATATTATTTTCATTATAGCTATTCAGCACTACATCATAAACCTCAAGAGTATTTGCATCATAAATATAAACAGAATCAGAGCCACTTCTAAATTCTAGTTGAGAAACTATATAATTGCCATCAGGTGAAAACACCGCAGAATGCCATTTATAAAATGGTTCATCTGGATTAAAATGATCATAAATTATTCTTCTTTGTTCAAATAGTACTTTTTCGGTGGTAATGTCTATAACAACAAAATTTGTCATTTCACCAATTCTTGCATTTACAATACCTGTGATCTTTGTTCCATCAGGTGATATACTCGATGACACCCAGTTTTCAGCGTCATACACTACATTCTTTCCGTACTCATCTCTTTCATAAGCGATAGTAGTTATTCGCTTCACTTCTTTTCTTTCTTGAAGGTCGTAGATTATTACATAAGGGTTATCACCAGAAAATGCCATATAACGCCCATCATCAGTAATAGACATTTGGTATAAATAATTCGGAATATTTTCCATTATTATAGAATCTATTACAACACCATCATCAATTCTTCTGATTTGTAAATCTTTACCTCTAAGATTATAGAGAATTTCACCTTGCGGGGCTACTAAAACGCCATGTAAGTAAGGTATCTGTTCCGACTCCCAAATTACTTCTTCTTCAGCAAAGCTGAGTTGGGGTAGTGTTACTACGAGTAGCGTTATAAATATTATTAGCTGTTTCATATAGTCTTTTCTGTTTTTTGGCTTTCCTAATATACTATAAAGACACTTGAACATCAAAAACGTCTCACAGGGAGTGAAAGTTTTTTAAATACTATCTATTTATAAACTTCTTCGGAGTATTCCTGGGCTCTTATGTTGCTTTGCTCATTAGAGTGACTTGTATCATCGTAATCTTCATTTTGACCGATTCAACTAGAATATAGTAAATGTTGAAAGAAAAGTAAAAGTCATAATATTTATATTAACTATTTTAAAAAGTTGGATCATAGATATTTGAAATAAGGTGTTATTACAGCAATGAGTATAATTGTAGAACTAGAAAATATAAGTTTTTCATACAGCAAGAAAAGTTTTCAAATTGAGGACTTTTCACTGAAAATCGAAAAAGAAAAGATATACTGCTTAGTAGGTGAAAATGGGGTAGGCAAATCCACTTTGCTAAAGCTGATTTCTGGACTGGAATCTCCCAAAAAAGGTAGTATTCTGATTGATGATATGGATTATGAAAACAATTTTAATGATATTAAAAATAACCTATTAGCATTTATAAACGAACCTTCATTCTACCCTCATCTTAGCGCTTATGACAATCTTAGGGTTTTATGTAAATATAGGAATATGTCCGAACAAGGAATTGAACAAGCACTTGACTTTGCTGAACTGAAAGACCACAAAGCCAAATTCAAGAAATTTTCATCAGGTATGAAGCAGAGAATGCTCCTTGCTATAGTTTACCTAATGGATTCTAAGTTGCTTTTACTTGACGAACCATTCTCAAACCTCGATCCAAAAATAGCAATTAAATTTAGAGATTTCTTAATAAAACTTAAAAATGAAAATAAATCTACAATAATATTATCTAGCCATAATATAAGGGAGATGGGTTCTATTACTGATTATTTCATTTTTATTAATAACGGTAAGCTAGTAGAAATAGTAGAAAATTTAGGGGATGTAGAAGACATAGAAAAAAGAATACTTGAGATGTATAAATGAGAATAGAAGAATTATATAAAAATGCTATTGAAGCAGAATTTGTAAAAGTAGAGAAGTATAAAATTTATTTAATACTTTTGTTGTTACCAATCGTATGTTTAGTTCTTACTAATTTCAGTGTAATGGATAATAATGCTGTTGATTTTTTTTCTCAGAAGGAAACAATTACACAAATAATCACCATTTTGGGGATGTTTCTAGTTATATTTATACCTCTTTTGGTACCTAGTATTATGCATTCGCAAGATACTGTAAACTCTGAGTCAAAATCAATCAATTCCAATTCATTAATCCCAAAGTATGTTATAATATTTTCTAAAATACTGGTCACTTTATTTTATACAATCATCAGCATTTTTGTAACCCTTACTCTAACTATATTACTAGTGCTTTACCTACATCTGTTTGAAGGACTCATTGTAGATCTTGAATTTAATCTTTTGGATAATCTAGTTTTTTATCTGTTATTATTCCCATTTGCAGTACTTCCTTATGTTCAGCTAATTGCCCTTATTCAGAGTTTTACGAATAATATATTTCTATCCTTAATTATACCGTTTACTGCTTGTTTAACAGGGAATTTTTTATATATTTCCTCTTATGATATGTTAGAATACTCACCTATAAATCTACCTATGGCATTTATTAAACCTATATTATCACCGCTTTTCGTATTCGAATTTCTTAATTTTATTATTATTCTGGGAGTTTGTATAACATCAATTCTTATATTTAGCTACTTGATATTCATTAGGGGAATGAATAAGCATTAAGTCTATAGTTCTATTAGAACGTCAGGCTGCTTGATATCATATTGCAATTCAAACTACCAATAATAAAAAAAAAGCTAACCCTATCATAATAAGGTTAGCTTTGTGTGTGTTATATAATCTGATTTTATTCTACAAGGAGTGCAAAATTCCCTCAAGCAAATCAGCAGCTTGTTCGTGTTGAGGGTATATTTTTAAAGTACGTTCTAAGTAATCTTTAGCTTTTTCTGTCTCACCATTTTCTAATAGTATTTCTCCTATTCCGAATAGTGCGTCTATATTATTTTCGTTCATCTCTAGTGATGCTTCGTATATCTGGGTAGCAGACTCCAAATCACCCATAGTTGCCATTATCTCGCCTGTGAAAGCAAGTATATGGTCAAGTGTCAAGCTTATCTGACTATCATGCTTTAATTGTTGCCAATTATTCATAATACCAGTTTGCATCTGCAATGCTTCTTCGTACTCACCACCAAAAGCTAATGCTTTAGCTTTCAGATATTGATAATCAACATCTGCTGGATTGAAGCTTTCCAAAAACTCATGAGCAAGTT
>JAUHXN010000262.1 GCA_030426865.1 bacterium
CAGTATTACTTTACTGTTTGTAGCTGGAGTTAGAGTCCCAGATGGAGAAGCACCAATACTATTGGCTGAATTTCTAATTTTCTAATTAGTTAGAAATACTTTATTCTATCAAGCCAACCTAACTGTTGACTTTTTTTATTTCTTACCATTAATTTATATATTACAATCCTATAAATTACAAATCTCATCCAAGCTTATAACACTTTTGTTCATGGCACACCCCTATACATATGTGGCTTGGGTGGGTATTTATAAAAAAAGCCCCATTATTAGATAATAGGGCTCTTTACCAAACTCGGGGCTTAAAATGAATTTGGTTGTCATTAGTGATGTTTACTTGTACGAATCAAAAATTTTAAAGTTCATATTTTTTTTTGTTTGAAATCCTTGATTTTTAATTAATTAGAAATTAGATGTAAATAGTAAACAAGGATATCTAAAGAGAAAGCCCACACTATTAATTTATTCATGATTTATCCTATCAATGTGGGCTTTTTCGTTTTTGTTTTTATAGAATACTTATTATGACACACACATGTATTCTGCCTCTTATTTCATAGCCCATTTTAGAACCTATAAATTTAGCACTCCGTTTATAGCATTTTTATTTTGGGCTAAAAGAGGTTAACAATTGTAATTTATTTGACACTCTACATTGTTTTATATATATTTGTTTTAATGACTTTCATATTAGAGTTCTATTAATAATAATTCATATATCTAAAGCGAAAATGAATATATACTTAATCGAAAATATTGGTGGTAAAAATTACTACTTTAAAAAGAAGCATGAAATGAGAAACTTCTTTATATTTGATGGTGAAATACTTTTTGACGTGTTAGAAAGATATAAAATTATTGAGATGAACGAAGAAGAATATGCTGGGTTATCAAATAAACGAGATAATTTGATATTTGGTGTTAATCTGACATCAGAACTAAATTTAAGGCAATTGCATAATTTTAATATGTTAAGAAAAAGCGTAAACTTTAATAATTTACTAATTGAATTTATTGATAATTCAGGCTTAAAGGAGGCTAATATTACTGAAGATACGATTTGCGCTTTGAAAAAAAAACTACTAGTTAAGTCAAAATCATTACCCAATCTATTGAGAGCACTAGAAGTAGATGATTCTATACTGAAATATTTTCTTATTAAAAATATTAAGAAATATAGTTAGTCTCTTAATAATCAAATTGTTCCTAGTATATTTCCATACCGCAATTCACTTTAGGAGTTAGTTGTGGTTTTTTATTTCTCTATATTCCTTTATATTGTAGTATCAACACTATGAAATTAATCGAATTATTATGGCATTATTCCAAAAATCAGTACTTAACAAGTACCTGCGTGAGATAGACGACAAACGAATTGCTGAACTCTACTCTTCTTACGGCTCATATTTTTTAAATCTTGAAATACAACAAAATATACGTGATAGCAAGGAAGAGCAGTTCCAAGAAGGATTCCTTCGGGAGCTATTCGTGAATGTACTTGGCTATACTATAAACCCAAATCCAAACTATAACCTAACTACCGAACTAAAGAACGAGACTGGTGCCAAGAAAGCCGATGGTGCTATTATGGTCGGTGGTAAGGCAATAGGAGTGATAGAGCTAAAGTCGACTTCTACGAAGGATTTGGAGAGCATACGTCAACAAGCATTCGATTACAAAGCAAATCAATCTGAGTGTGTTTATGTGGTTACATCTAACTTTGAGAAGCTACGATTCTATATAGATAATGCAGTAGATTTTGAAGAATTTGACTTATTTACTCTATCTCTGGAACAGTTCAAGCTACTATACCTATGCCTTCATGTAGATAGTATAATGGCTGGAATACCGAAGACAGCGAAGATTGCATCGCTTGTAAAAGAAGAAAACGTAACTAAGAAACTATACGCTGATTATTCAATCTTCAAAGAGAAGCTGTTTAATTCAATAATATCGAATGATGAAAATATAGAATTAGCAAAAAAGAATGATGCTTCTACGGAGAGACTGCCACGTCCTTCCAGTCCTCGCAGTGACACCTCTGACAAAGAAGCAAAGCTAATACTATTCAAAAAGACACAAAAGTTGATGGATAGATTTCTATTCATTTTCTTTGCTGAGGACAGAGGTCTAATACCACCGAACACAATAAGTACTATCCTAACTGAATGGGAACAGCTAAAAACACTCAATGTATATGTACCTCTTTATACACGATTCAAAAACCACTTTGACTATATAAATACTGGTTGGAAGGGCGATAACTACGAAGTATTCGCTTACAATGGGGGCTTATTCTTACCTGATGAGATATTGGATAATATCACTATCTCCGATGAAGTGCTGTATGAACAGACCACGATACTAACAAAATACGATTTTGATTCGGAAGTGGATGTAAATATTCTCGGTCATATATTCGAGCATTCACTGAACGAAATTGAGACTATGAATGCTGAGTTGGAAGATCAGCAGATAGACCTGAAGAAAACTAAGCGTAAGAAAGATGGTGTTTTCTATACTCCGAAGTACATAACCAAATACATAGTTGACAACACAATAGGTAAGCTATGCGAAGAGAAAAAAGAAGAGTTGTCAATTGTTGAAGATGACTATCTGCGTGGTAAGAAAGGACGTAAAAAAGAGACCGTGAAACAACTGGAAGCTAAGCTGACTGATTACCGAGATTGGCTTTTACAAATAACAGTAGTCGACCCTGCCTGTGGTTCTGGCGCATTCCTAAATCAAGCCTTAGAGTTCTTGATCCGAGAACATAGATGGATAGATGAGATGACTGCCAAGCTGTTTGGTGGTGGTTTGGTGTTCCAAGATGTAGAAAACAGCATTCTCGAAAATAACCTATACGGTGTAGATATAAACGAGGAATCCGTAGAAATAGCGAAGCTCTCTCTATGGTTACGAACTGCACAGAAAGGACGTAAACTAACCTCGTTGAACAATAACATAAAGTGTGGTAACTCGCTAATAGACGACCCCGAAGTAGCAGGTGACAAAGCATTCAAATGGGAAGAAGAGTTCTCTAAAGTATTTGCCAAAGGTGGCTTTGATGTTGTTATTGGGAATCCTCCGTATGTGAGAGCTGAATTATTACTTGATTATAAACCTTATTTTTCAGAAAAATATAGTGAGGTTTATACATCTTCTGCTGATTTGTACGTTTATTTTTATTTTCTATCAATAGCAATATTGAAAACAGGAGGTAGCTTAGGTCTTATAACACCAAACAAATGGATGGAGAGATTATATGGTAATAAGTTAAGACATTATTTAAAAAGTTTTAATATAGTAGAAATTATCAACTTTGGTGAGTTAAAGATATTTCAAGATGCATCTGTAGAACCTGAAATAACAATACTAAAGAAGTCATCTTCAAAAAATGATATAATCGAGTATGCTATTATTAAAAATATAAATGAAGCAAAAAATCCACCGTATAGAATTGAATCTTATAAATATAATAATTTAGATGACGAATTTTGGAAGTTTACTAATAGTTCGACTGATAGCATCCTTCAAAAATTTAATAAAAGCGATGTAACCCTAAATGATTATACAAACAATGGGATTTATTACGGCATAAAGACAGGGTATAATAATGCTTATATAATTGATGAAATTGTATATGAATATTTAATAAAAAATGATCCTAGTTCGAAGAGAATATTAAAAAAAATGGTGGAAGGTAATGATTTTACAAGATGGCACTTAAAACACTCAGGAAGGTATTTAATTAATACAGATTACGATATAGATATTCCCAAAACACACCCTGCAATATTTTCATATTTATCTGAATTTGATACACAGCTTAAAAAAAGAAAAGATCAAGGAAAGAATTTTTGGAACTTAAGATCTTGCGATTATTATGACGTTTTCAGTAAACCGAAAATTATTTATTATCATACGGCAAGAACACATAATTTTTATTTTGATGATGAGGGGTATTTTCTAAGTGCAAATTGTTACCTTATTTCTAATGTAGATAGATATTTACAATGCATATTGAATTCTAAATTATTTGATTATATTAAAAAGTTCTTGTTTCCTGCTTTTGGAGACAGTGAGAATAAAGGTAGGGTAAGGCTAGATGCGAACAAAATGAGAGGCTTAAAAATAATGCAAGTTTCAGTAGAAACTAAATTATTATTTGAGAATCGTGCGATATTCATTACAAATTTAAGCAAGCAATTTTATGAGATAATTAATGATTTTCTTAATCTTATTCAATCCAAATATGAGATGGATAAGATAAGCACGAAGC
>JAUHXN010000263.1 GCA_030426865.1 bacterium
GAGTTTAACCCTAATATAGAATTACTTCATTTAATCAATATCAATCCACTTTTTGTAAAGAATATTAGTTACCTTGAAAATTTTACTAAACTAGAAAGTCTATGGCTTGATTTCGGTTTCCCAATTTAGGTGGACTTGAATTTAGAAAATCTAACAGAATTACAATCAATATACTTAGACTCATTTACCTCATTGCCATCATCAATTAATACGACTTCATTAGAAAGTATTTTGATAAATAAAGTGTACGATTTGGATACTAATTACCTAAATTCAATAATAGGGAATAACATGCTTTTGACTGAGTTATCAATCGAAAATTGCAATCTAAAATCAATACCAACTAATATACTAAAACTCGAATCAGTAAGTTTACTAAACTTATCTGAAAATAAGCTAAATTCTTTAGAGTATGATTTCTTAAAATTGAAATCACTTCAAACCTTATTCTTAGATAACAACTATATATCTGAATTCAATTATAATTTATTCGATCTTCCAGAAATTATCCAAGTGAATCTTAAATTCAACAATTTAAATAGTGAGATTAGCCCACCTAATGATAAACGTATAATTATAAATCAAGAAGGAAATCCATTTGAGGACTAAATAAATAATCTTATTTATTAAGATTCTTGTATTAAAAATAAATTTGATAATTTGGATTTACTTTCAATATCATTTTGAGGTTAAACAGATGCAAAAATTACTTCTAGTCTTATCAGGAATTGGCTTCTTATTCCCTAATATATTTACTATCAAAGAAAGTATAGAGTTCGGTAATATTCTTTTCTGGACGGACCCGTCTAGGACATTCGAGGCAATATATGCTAATAATATTGTGACTGGTTTTACTCTTGACTTGTTCCTTATGGTTGTTGTCTTTTTCACTTGGTCTAACTACGAAGCAAAGAGATTAGGCATACAGAATATATACACTATATGGGTACTGACATTACTGTTTGGTGCAGCTGGTCCATTCCCACTATTCTTATATATGCGAAACAAAAGAATAGCTGAGTTGGATAGTATGAAAGAGTAATTTTATAGTTTAAAATTTTAATTCCATTATTCCACATACTTCACTATTAATCTATCAATTTCTACGTTGAAATTTTTCTCGTTTATACCTATTACTTCATCTAGAGTATCGAAATAAACATCTAGGTTTGGTTGATCTCTACCTATGCTTAATAGCTGTTTCACTTTCGAAAAGTCGCCATCTTTGTATAGTTCTTTAATTATCAGTGCGTTGATAATATAATCAACTCTTAGCGACTTTCCTTTTTCATCCCCTATGTCCAAATGTTCAACGTATGAATTCAACCAATTGCGATCTTTTTGAGTCTTAACAAAACTATGGAAACGATTCTTAATATCTTCCCAACTATAACCCCAACTGCCCCCAAATAGAAAAGCACAACCCTCATCAACTGGTTTATAAGTGTCTTTGGGTGCAAGTACTGCTCGTAGTCGGCTATGCCATAGATCATGAGGGTCAAACTGGATTGCGTTAGAAGCAAGTACACCATTAACTATAATTGTAGTATCTCTTTCAACTCCACTAGAACTATTAAAGTTAATTCCACTAAAATCAAGTTTGTAATCCACACCTATTAGTTTCATTACTTCATTGAAATTATTTGCACAATATAGTACTGTTGGTTTGTCATTAATACCTATTATATTATCAAATTTACTAGCATAGTTCAAATAACTATCCGCAATGCTAATATCGAATTCTGGTTTATAATATACTATTGATTTGCCTATATTCTTCCTAGTCCAAGAGGAGGTGTTCAAACTCAAAGGTGAATGGAATAAAAATTCGTCTCCTATGCTAGTCGCAATTACAGTAAAAACACCTCTCAATACAGGTATAGTACCATTTACACCTATATATGAGAATTGAACAGTGTATTGATTTTCAGTTGTTTTTGAAACACTACTCAGATAGCACTTATAGAAATTATCATCATTGAAATTTGTACTTTTGTCAATACCTTTTAGCTCGTCTAATAGCAGTGAAGTTTCTAAAAGATAATCTTTATTTACAAAGCTATTATTTGTATTCGCTTCATCTTTCTGGTCTAAAAAAGACTCAAGTGAGGTTATTAATTTGTTTACTTTTATACTGTCATTTGGGAGTCGTATGCTATTAGTGATAATTACTTCGCTTCCCAACGAACTTAGATTGGGTGAGAGTAGAAATATTAGTGAAAGTAAAAAAACATATATAGTAGATTTCATATCAATAGTTTGCCTATGGTTATTAGAGTTTAGAATTATAACGTGAATAGTATGAAAAAGGTTATTTTCACGATTATTATTTGAAAACATACTATTTAGACGTATTCAATACGTCTCGAAGATTTCTATGCAAATTTCCCTAATCCCCCTCACTTCCAAAAAGTAATTAGTCTATCATCAATTTTATAATCTGAAAATCCAATCTCGGCAGCTATCCAATCTATTGTTTCTCTAGTATAAATAAACACGTTTGTAAAATCATTTTTGTAGTACCATGTATCAAAATCTATTGATTCTTCATACAAATGTGTCATACAATAAAGCTTACCATTAGTGTTGAGTATATTATATAACCTGCTAAATTCCTCATAAGGGTTATGAAGGTGTTCTATTACTTCACAAGCAAATATATAGTCGTATTCGGAGGTTAATAGCTCTGGTAAGTTATGGTATATTGGGTCATAAAGCAATGGCTTATACCCTTTTTTTTCAAGCATATTAGCTATTACAGGACCCGAACCTGCACCGAAGTCTAACCCTTTTTCACTTGGCTTATGGTTTTCTAGAATAGCATTAGTGATTGGTGAGACGAAATTTTGATATCCCTCATTCTCTACATCATTATTGTGGGTATCATATCTTGCCTTTTCATCACTTAATGTTGGTAGTGAATTGATAGGTCTGAATATCCCTTTGCAGTTAGTACATTGGTAGTATTGCTCTTCGAAGAAGCTAATGGAGTTTGAATTGCAAAGTAGGCACAAATGCATAAGAATACCAGTTATTATAAAAAAAAGCTCCCAATTAGGGAGCTTCAATTTAATATTTGCTAAGTAATTAAACTATTGCTTTACGAATTTAGCAAACTTAATTTCATTGTCACTTTCTACCATTAAGAAATAAGTACCTGATACTAAGTCAGAGACATTAATATTAGTTTGAGTATAATCTATATTTCTAATAGTGTTTCCAGCTATGTCTAGTAGCTTAATATTTGTAGTAGAAGTTACCTTCAGATTGTCAAACTGAACATAGTCAGTAGTAGGGTTAGGATATACACTAACTGGCTCGTAACCAGCTAATTCGAATATACCAGTTACATCTTTGTAAGTAAGCCAATCCATTATACCTTTGAATATGTTATTTCTTTGAGTACCGTCTGTAAAGTTATACATATTCATACCCATAACAACTGATCTAGTTGAGCCATTGTCATTACGAATTGCTACAGTACTATCTTCAGAAATTGAGTGATAGAACACATTATGAGATTCTGAATCAGTACCTCTAATCTCTATTGTAGGCCATGCATTAGCACCATTATTGTATATAGTTATAAGTCCTGGGATGTTTGTGTATCCGTCAGAGACTGCATCGCCATTAATGCCATTCAATGTAAATACTCCACCTGTTGCAAACCCTTGGAAGAAAGTTCCATAATAACTAGCACCGAACGGCTCTAGATTGAAGTTTGCTTCGAAAGCAGCTTTCAGATAAGGACCATCACCTAGCAGGAACAGACTAGTTCCACCGTCTCTTAAAGTCTGGAAATTCATGTGTTCGTGTGAGTTTAAAATACCGAATGAACCCATATTCCAAATCAAAGTTTTAATACCTGATACACGAGTTCCGTAGTTAAGGAATGTCATAGCATCTATTTCAACATAATCTTTGTAGTCATTTGTACTCAGAAGACCACCTAAATCAGCATTATCTTTATTTTGCTCTATATCGTCATAAACATAAACGAGAGGTATTTCAGTAGAACTAAAAGTAAATAATGTTGTTATAAATGAATCTTCGTTTTCACCATTAGCAATCATTATAGAAGATTCAACTTCTGCAATTCCATTACCTGAAGTAATATCAACTATTAATTGCAATGAACCAACCTCGCCAGCTGGTACAGTAATAGGCACAATAGTTTCAGGAGTAGTAACATTATAGTTGAAACCAAGCTCTGCGCTACTTGCTATTAGCTTATCATTTATACTTGCAACTGAGATTGTAATTTCTGAGTCTGTGTTATTT